>JAIKYR010000071.1 GCA_024682995.1 Bacteroidales bacterium
TCCTGAGTTTTTCTTACTTTTTAGAACATTTCGGATACTTGATCCTAAGGCAATCATTATTTTGATATCCGAATGATCAAAAGCATATTCTGCCAATTGTAACACCTTGTTAAAATATTGATCTTGCACTGTTACCGAGCCTTTTGCTTTAGAGTGCCATGGACAAAGTTCTATCGCTAACGGATGATTTTTAGATTGTTTATTTTTATCATATAATGGAAGGAAAGTTCCTTTTAACCAATTTTCTCTCTTTTCCCACCAGTCTTTTCCAGCTGGATGAAAAACAGGTCGATGAGTCAAGTATGGGAAAGATTTGATAAATTCCGAATAATTATTATTTTTTAACAGGTTACGAATATTTTCACGGCACAAATTTTTCACATCTTGATCCCCGAAGCCTGGATTGAAGTTGAAAAGCACCACCAAATTTTTATCTGGATCACCCATGAAAGGTTCTGGCATCGCATTGCAAGGCCTTTGGTGGGGACCCTTTACCGAAGGAGATATCAACTCATTATTAAATTTCTTGTTGGATAGATATTCTTCCTCCCCATTTTTCCTCATTATCTTAGCTATAAGAGCATTAATGTTGGTATCTATGGAATTCTCATTACATGAAGGTTTCGGTGAATTCAACCACGCATCAACAATATTGTCGAAATATGTGACAACAGATTTTGGTGTTATTTTTTTCATAAGTCGTGTACTATGATTTTCTAAAAAATATGTTGCAAAGATACGAAAATATCCGACTCATTATACCGCCAACTCTCTCAGTTTTCCCAACACCTTTACCATCGCATAAGTGTCGAGCTCGCAGTAGCGGAGCAGCGACTCGCGGGCGGCTGCCTGCTCGACGGGCGGCATGGTGGCGATGCGCGGGTAGATGTCCATCGCCTCGCCGCCGTTGTGCACCGAACCTTGCAGGTTGTGGTAGTCCAGACTGGGATCGTCAGGGAAGAGGGCGGGCAGCACCGCTTTAATGGAGAACCCGCCACCCATGGCCGGATAATAGCAGTATCCTTTCTGAAAGGGTGTCAGCAGATCAATGATATGGTCGCTGATACACATCAAATGCGCGCTCAGATCCGGGAACGCTTCCGCCAACTCTTTGATTCGTCCGCACTCAAACCCTTTGTTGTAAGCCGTCACGCAAGCATCAGACGGGATGTCAAGACAAAGCTGTTCGGCCAACGCTCGGCGCGGATCGTCCACCCCGTTACCCAAGAACTCACGATGCTCCAACGTGCCATCCGCATGTTCGATGTGCAGCGAGTACTGGAAGGGAATTTGTTGGTACGGCTTCGTGCCATCGTAGATTGGAATAACCGGCTGCATCGTTTCGAAATCGAGATGGTAGATGGGATAGCGCAGTGTATTGAGAAAGTCACGAAGTCCGTCACGGTCAATGTGATCGATGTTGTCGAGCGTGCAGGCCACTTGCATCTGCTGGATGTCGGAAAGGCGGATGTGTTGATTGACAATATCAGAGAACGTCATAATCCCGTTTTTCCAATGTTCAATCTGTTTGGGGAAGTTCATCCGGTAAAGGTCGAACACGGTGGGCTGGTCCTGCGGAATGCCAGCCATATGCATGCAGTAGTCCATAAACCCGCAATCGTAGGGCTTGTGGCAGTACTCGCCAATGGTGATGTCGGGTTCATCGGGATTACCGAGCACTGCGACGGCCGCCTTGCAGTGGGCCGCCACCTGCGGATATTCCACCGCCACGGCATCGGCTATGTCGTTGATGCTGAACAGCTGGTGGATGTCCAACGCACCCTGCCGCACATATTGGTTGTTGATGCACACGAGGTAAGTTCCCGTGACATTTACACCGCACTGGGTGAGCACCCACTTCTGGTAGGCCACATCCTGCGCATAAACCTCCTTGTCGGCATCGGTGCTGCTTTTCACCTCATAGATGGCATACCCGTCACCGCATTTATGGAGAATATCCACGGCGCAGTAACAGCCGTTATGCGAGAAGGCGGCCTCGCAGATATTGTCGGTACCGTCGTTAAGACTCTGCTGCGTGCGGACCAGCATCGCCTTGATGTCGAGATGGCCGTCGTCGGTCAAAGTGGTAACATCGGTGTAGGAACCGAACAATCCCTTGGCGAGATCGCCCACATTAGTGCCGGCATCGAAGCGTGCCTGTGTGGAGGGGTCTATGACTTGCTCCTCTGGCTTATACGCACCCAGCCAAAGGCATTTCGGGCACTTACGGAAACTGGTGTATTTGGATTTTGAAAGACCGGGCATAGATGTGGGCTTGTATTTTGTAGTGATGTGATGAAATTAATAATTATATAAAATGCTCTGTTTTGGACAAAAATAAAAGTTTCTCTTTTATTTAGTTGTTCTCAAATTATCTATATTTTCTTCTATGGCTTTTTTTAATTTATCTGATGTTTCCTGAAATTCCTTTATTTTATTTATTAAATCTTCTAGATTTTTATTGTGTTTTTCCAAAGTTTATTCGTTGCACCACAATTCTTATCAAAATCTATTCTCGTTCTTTTTCCTTCACACCATTCATCGTATTTTTTCGATTCTCGCCATCCTTTCCGTCCAATCTTTAATATTCCTTGTTTTGGGTGAGAGCCTTGCATCACTCTCCATCCATTTTTTCCAATTTTTATTCCCTTTGGATTGATTGCACTTTCCACACGAAGGAATTAGATTGTATATTTCGGTGATATAACCAGACGGTTTTTTATCTTCAATTAAAGGATGCAAGTGATCCCACTCCGAGTATTTGTCTCCACAATAAGCACATTCTATAGTTTCTTGCGTCATACCCAATCGTTTGAGCACAACATCAATTTCTTCGGGCCGTGGCTGTATAACAGGTATGATGCCGTTAAAAAATGCATTTGTAATACTTGATGTCCTAGCTTTAATTGTAACAGCGTTAGGTGACTTAAAAACTTTTGACTCACTCATAACTTTGTTGTAATAATTTAAATATTCTCTTTAATATTCCCTTCAAGATCCTTTTAAATAGGGCATTGAAAATCATTTGGCAAAAATAAAAAAACTATTCTTCCCACTCCACTTTGTCTGCCGTTTCCTTGTCTTTGGCTGCCCCAAGATTATCCACCACAAATCGGTAGATGTCCGGATATGAAGATTTGTAAATTTCATGTTCTGTAATGTCCGCCCAATCCTGTGGGTAGTCTGTTTCCAAATAACCATAGCCAATATTATGCACCACCGCTTTGATGCAGATGTGGTCTTCGTCGTTCAGACCGACACCCCAGACACTGATGAACACATCATTCAAGGACGCTGTATCCACCTCATCCTCCCAGTCAGGTATGGCGATGTAACGATTTTCCCCATTAGCTTTCAAAAGTGCAATGGTTGCCTCTAAAGCCTCTTGATAAAGGGCTTCTGCTTGTGCGGTGTACTTCCGTGAATCAAGTTCTTGTTTCATTTTTTTAATTTTAATGATGAATTTACTTTACGCCGCAAAAGTAGGATATTAGAGAATTGGGATGCGATTTCTGCGAGTAGCAAACCCTTTCTTCCCGTAAATATCGTAAATATGCTCAAAAACGTTGTTTGTTGGAGATTTTCCTATTCCTCCATAAAATACTCCACCACCGCATCCCAATCGGGGTACTCGGGCGAGCCGAAGTGAATAAACTTGCCCTTGAACATGCTGGCTTCGCATTCGTTTGGCCGGTCGTCGATGAGATAGTCGTTGAATCTGTTGCAAAGGTTCTTGTGGTGCGAGAGTATGATCCGTTTGTAGAAGACGGAATCTTCACCTCCGCCAAAGTGCTTCTTCACCCAATTGAGCTTGTCGCCCCAGGCCGTCGGATTGCCCCATGGGGCGGTGGAGAGAATGTAGAGATCGTAACGCTTGCTGAGCTTCTGCACGGCCTCTATCGCACCCGGCATCGGGTCCATCAGTGCGAAAATGCCCGGCACATCGTCGTAATGTCCCTCGTGATGCTTGCCTGCACTGTCGTAATATTCGCCAAAAGCCTCTTTGGTCTTTTCGTCCAACCGGTCAATGCCCGACTGGAAATCGACGAGGACTCCGTCCATGTCGATGAAAATGGTGCCATACTTGACTTTGTCCAATTCATTATTGCTAATCGGTACTACTTTCATCATACTCTTCTTTGTTATATTAAACACTTCATTTTTTCTGAACCGCTGTCGTGAGTTCTGCTTGCTGATCCATAACCAATCGTTCCCTAAATCTTCCTCCTGTCGATGCTGTACCAGCCGAGATCAAAATCGTCTATGTCAAGATCGATACCGTAGCGCGAGTTGCCATATTTGTCTTTGCCCATTTTCTCAATGCTATAGCACTTGCCGTAGTTCTTCTTCAAGGCATCCTTATTGAAGAATTGTTCTAAACTTGTACGTATATCGGAACATGCATTGTTGAAGTCACCGGACATACTGCTTCTCAAAAACACGCTTTCGAGAAAAGTTTTGGATCTTCCACCGACATTCTCATAGATTTTCAGTAGTTCATCCGAGTAATCTTTCATTTCTTCTTGTGAAAGATAGGGTGATATTTTTCTGTCCTTGTTTGCGCGTTCAATTTGACGTAAAAAGAAGATAAACAATGTTCTGGAGAATGGGCCACGTCGTTTAAAATCGAGTTCTTCGCGTTTGTTGCCAGGAAGCTCAAGATAAATCTCGTCGTTATAGACCAATAAGGGGTATGGTTTTGTCAGTTTATCCTTGTTAATCTGTCTTTTCAATTCCCGTTCTAGCAAATCGGCGGCAAGAAAATTGTCTCCCTTGGTGAACTGGTCAATCCAATCGGCGAGTTTGGCAAGCCGTTCATGCGGGTCATTGCCTCCTGTTCCTGCTGGTGCCGGATTGTCAGAAATTTTGTTGTCCCTTCTCTCCTTCATAATAACGGACAGATTCACCATAAAATCTTTCAGGAAGCCAATATAAGGATATTCCTCCTTGTTGTCCTTCAGCTGTTTGAGCAGTGTTTGGGCATCGTGGCGCAGTTCGGTCATCCGAATCGCATAGTCGTGATTGTGGCAGAATGGTTCCATCACGCTAAAGTCATAATTGTGGAGATAATCGCTCACCTTTTTGTAGATGGCTTTGAACTTCGGGCTGAGGTGGGCGAGGTGCTGGAACGAGCAGTCGGGTTGGTCGATCAGGAATGCCAGCAGGTCGATGTACTCCTCGTCGGTGAGGTCAGCCGTAGCGGGGAACAGTCGTCCGTTCGCATTGCCTTCCCAGTCGAAGAGGTGGATATCAAAGTGGTACAGATAGATGTAGTCGTCAAGATCAATGTTGGTGAAAATATTGTCATCAGGCCATGGTTCCGGCACATTCTTGATCTCATAGCCGATTTCTGCGATGCGGTCGCTGAAAAAGTCGGCGCGGTCATCGTCGTCCGTCAGTTCGGGATTGTTTCGGATTTCTTCTTTGAGGGCGCGCACACGGGCAACGATGTCGTCTGCAAGCGGGATAAAGAAGTCGTCCTCCACGCCGGTTTCTGTTTCTATGGTGTAGCAGTGGTAGCATTTGTCCCGTTTTTTGTTTTTCAGGAACTCCGACGCTTTCTGCTGGCGCCATTCGTGGTATTCATCACTTCTTTTTCTGTATTCAGCCAAGATTTCTTCATCGCTGAATTGTTTGCCGTTGATTTCTATCATTTTTTGTGGTTTAGTGTGTTTGTTTATTCGGCGCAAAAATAGGCAATTAATTCATTCGGAATTATTTTTTGCGAGTAGCAGATTACCGCTTTTCATGAGAAACCTTGAATGGTTTTGGAAAAAAATTGAGAATCGGGCGGGAAACGCCCGAAAAATATGCTCTTGATTTTCAGCAATTTAAAATAAAAAAGCCCAACCTTCCGATTGGGCTTTTTGCTGAAAAAGAGCGGAAAACGAGACTCGGACTCGCGACCCCAACCTTGGCAAGGTTGTGCTCTACCAACTGAGCTACTTCCGCTTGTTTTTGACGCCGCAAAAATACACTTTTTTTTAATATGTCAATAGTTTTGGAAAAAATTTTTTTTAGTACCTTTGCAGCTCCTATTTTAATGTCTGATAATTCGTTTGTTATGAGAAAAAAAATTTTTTTGTTCGTGTTAGTCTCCTGTACACTGGGCATGCTTGCGCAGGCGCAGGAAAACCGCCTTGATATCAACAATGTGGATATTCCCATCACCCCTCGGGGCGGCGGTTGGTTTTTGGATGACAACGTCGGTTTCCGTGTCCCCAAAGGCTCGGAACAGTCCACCTATTTCTGCTATTCGTTCTGGATGGGCGCGAAGGACGACAACGCCCAGCTCCATCTTTTTGCGGATCGTTTCAATCAAGTAGGCAACGACACATGGCCCGGTCCGCTCTCCACAGTGGATGCCTCCATTGACGCGGCCACCAAGCAGCTGTGGGACCGCACCTTCAAAATCACCCGTCAGGAGGTGATGGACTTTATTGCCAATCGAAATACCCCAGGCTACACAATCCCGCAGCATATCCTCGACTGGCCTGCGCACGGCGACACTACCAAAGGCCAGGCCTGGCTGCTCGCCCCGTTTGTGGATGAGAATAACAATAACCGCTATGAGCCCGAACTCGGCGACTATCCGGCCTTCCCCGGCGACATGGCGCAATTCATCATCTTCAATGACAATTACAGCACACATACCGAAAGCCAAGGGTTGCCGTTAGGGGTGGAAGTACATGTTATGGCATACGCATATAATGTTCCTGGGGATACCATTATGAACAATACCATCTTCTTGAAATACAAGATTTTCAATCGCTCACAGAACAACTATCATAATGCATACATCGGATTGTGGAGTGATTGGGATTTGGGGTATGGTAACGACGACTATGTGGGGTGCGATGTGATGAAGAACACTGTTTATTGTTATAACGGTTCCGAAATAGATGGTTCCGGTCAGAGTAATAGCTATGGTACCGACTGGCCTGTACAGACGCTCACGCTGTTGTCGGGCCCGCTGATGCCTGCCGATAGCATTGACAACCCAGCCTACAGCAATTCCGCCGATTGTTTCGCCTATTTCTATAGTGGCAATGCGTTAGATCGATACGCCATTAATGGGACTTTAGGTTTCGGCGACAGCATTGTGGACAACGAACGCTACGGATTGACCGGTTTTATCAGTCATAACAATGATGGTACGGTGTATGGCGATCCATCGGTTGCAGCTGAATACTATAATTCTATGATGGGAATTTGGAAAGACAACACGAAAATGCGCTACGGCGGAGGCGGTCATTCTAATAATGGAGGTAATGGACCAGAGTGCAACTTCTTATATCCAAGCATGTCCGATCCTTGTAACATTGGAACATACGGCATGGATCCCTATCCCGAGATGTTCGGCGTTGGCGGATGGACGGAATATAACGCTAGTAATACTCCCGGTGATCGCAGAGGTCTCGCCTCCGTGGGGCCCTTCAACCTGTCGGCCGGCGGTATGGATGAGGTGGAACTCTGCCTCGTCACCATCCCGCACACCTGGGCCATAAACGGAAGTGTTGCCAACGGTATCATCTTTGACAGTCTCTATCACGTGAATCCGGTTTACCTTTCTCCTTTGGGCGTGCAGGACCGTCCGGCCAAAGCATCTTTCAACCTTTATCCCAACCCCACCACCAACTTTGTGACGTTTGAGGTGGAGGATGAGGAAATGGTACGGAAGCATGAGCCTGTAATGGTGTTCGACATTTTTGGTAAATTATTGTATAGAAAACCGTTGACAAGCACCCGTGAACAGATCGACCTGAGCTCCTACGCTCCGGGCGTGTATGTGGTGAAAGTGGGTCAGAATGTGGGGAAGGTGATCAAACGGTAGAATTTCATAATGTGTTTGATGCCAAGGTAACGTATTAACGTTCGTCCTTTGAATGAGTACATAGTCCAACATTGTTAAATAATAATAATAATCACTATTTGTTGGAAAATTTTTTTTATCTTTGTCACGTCATATTCTTTTGTTTTTTGTTAACGGACTTCGCATAATATCGAAAAATATGAAAAATCAAATAACCATAGAAGTCCCATAAAACATTTATGAGAAAAAAAATTGTCTTTTTGCTATTCGTGTCATTGTTCCTTTCTTTCATTGGATGTGACAAATCTCCTAATGATGAAAATACACAAAACAAGGATTTAATAGCACTACCTGTGGGAGTACCTCTATATTCGGAAGTACTAGAATACTTGGCATCATGTGAGTATGATGAAATAGACGCTTCGGATATTAGCGAATCATTGCGCGAAGTAATTGAAGAAAATATTACACCCGAATATTTAAATTACTCCGTTTTCTTTGACGAAAATAATAGCAGATATATAACACCCATTTGTTATGATGATTCATTAAGCCTTCAATATGCAATGGGCGTATGTGACAAGCATTATTCGGAACATGTGGATGTAAGTGGGAATAGGTATATAACATGTTCGCAAACGGGTAATACATGCCATATTGAGGTTTCTGTATTGCCAGGTGGTGAAGAAATTGCTGTTTTTATTGTCACATGTTCAGAAAACATGGCCCAATGAGATTATTCCTTTTTCGTATTATAGGATTTACGATAGGATTTTCCTTGCTATTCTCATGCTCTACAGACAACCATATCCGCAACATCGTATTGTATGAGGAGTATGATATTGTGACGCGAAGTTTGAGGGGAGGGGATGCTACTGGTTTTATCTGGCAAGTGAAACCGAATGCAAACGGACACTTGATCTCCACTGGTATTCGCCGCCCTGCCAACCACTATATCGTTTATGACCTTACTGAAGGGCGTGTGATAGATTCCATTGATTTGAATGTTAAACGTTTTATGGACATTGAATACGCTTTATTGATAGGAAAAGATTCGGTGCTGGTAGCGTTGAACTCTACATATGAGTTCGATTGCCATGATGCTACCTTCTTGTTATTGAGTCGAAACAAGCGGATTTTGGACACCATTCATCCGAAAGGGCTTCCCGTACAATCTCTGAAAAACAATATGACTGGACTTTCGGACAGACATTATATTTCTTTTATTGAATGTCCTATAGTTTATCATTCTCAAAAGATTTTTATACCATTACTCCCATGGGAGTCGGATGTCGCACCTCCTATTGGGCGAGTGTGGACGGTGTCGTACCCGTCTAACAGCCATGAGGGCCCGAAAGAGTTGCCGATTAGGCCTTCTGCCCCACCTAAAGGACATCAGTGGTCTTATTTTGACAAATCCCCTTATATAACCTCCTCTGGCAATGCAGTGTATATGTTTTTCCATAATCAACCCATACTATGGCGTTATGTTCCCAAAACAAACTCCATAGCAAAAAAAAAGATCCATTTTCAGACTATAGATGAAATAAAACCCTATAAAAATAAGGAGAACATCAAACAGTATGATGCTTATCAATCCCGTTATGAAAAGTTGGTATATGATTCCCTTAATCAGATTTTTTATATGACAGCCAAAGTGCGTTGTGGTGACTCCGACGGGCCACTGGCCGTCCAACGAGAAAATTACGTTTATAGTTTTGTCATCTTGGATGAGCGTCTGAACAAGATAGGGGAGGGCATCATTCCTGAAGGCCATCAGCCAATCATAACGCCCTACAAGAAAGGATTTCTTTTACCCAAAAAAGAAGGAAAATTTCTTACTTATACCTATTTCACCTATACAATTGAAAAAAAAGACAAGAATTATTTAGATAAACAAATACGCCATCGAAGAGACAGTCTTAACAATTTAGCACCAAGACAAAATCGAGGGAAGGCTTTTTCCGCCTATCTGAAAAAAATCACAGGTGATTATTATGACGGATATACTTCCTTTGTCATAATATCAGAGGCATCTTGTCCTTCTTGTATTCCTGCATTTGCTAAAATATTGTCACAAAACAGACAAAATATCGTGGAACGCGGCACTGCCATAGTGATGATTAATTCGGATAAGCAGGCAGTGGAAAATTTTTGCAAAGAGGTGGACGGTGAGTTGAATCCTTGTTCGATACGTGTCAGTCCTGGCAAGATCCCAGTGTATGGCGACACTAACAACACATTCCATTACTATTTCGATTACTGGGTAAACCTACGATATGTGGCTTTCGACAAACTGGGGAATCTGGTTGTGGATACGCTGATTAATCCCGGAAATCTGAACGCCTTAAACGAACTTTTGCAGTCAGTGAGCCATTAGAAAAATATCTTGATGAGGGTGTCATCATGTAACGGCAATTTTTCTTATCTTTGGCGGCTCAAAAAAATAGAACTGTAAACTCACGTATATGGCTGATTTAGTTAAAGGTAAAATATCCCAAATCATCGGTGCCGTCGTTGATGTGCATTTCGATGAGGATTGTGTGCTTCCCAATATTTACGACGCTCTTGAAGTGGTTCGGGACAATGGCGAGAAGCTGATTCTGGAATGTGAACAGGATATCGGCGAGAACACGATGCGCTGTATCTCCATGGATTCCACCGACGGCCTGCACAGGGGCATGGAGGTGGTGGCCACCGGACGTATGATCACCATGCCCACGGAAAACATCAACGGGCGTCTGCTCAATGTGATCGGCAACACCATCGACGGCATTGGCCAGGTGGACGCCGGCACCCGCCGCAGCGACATCCACCGCGACCCGCCCACATTCGACAACCTCTCCACATCACAGGAGGTTTTCTATACCGGTATCAAGGTCATCGACCTGATTGAGCCTTACGCCAAGGGCGGTAAGATCGGGCTTTTCGGTGGTGCTGGTGTGGGCAAGACGGTGCTTATCATGGAGATGATCCACAATATTGCCAAGAACTACGGCGGCATGACGGTCTTCACGGGCGTGGGTGAGCGTACGCGTGAGGGCAACGACCTGCTCCGCGAGATGCTCGAGTCCAACGTCATCCGCTATGGCGACGACTTCCTGCAGAGCATGAAGGCCGGCGGCTGGGACCTTTCCAAGGTCAACAAGGATGAGCTGGCCAAGTCGCAGGCCACGCTGGTGTTTGGCCAGATGAATGAGCCGCCTGGGGCGCGTGCCCGCGTGGCCCTCTCTGGCCTGACGGTCGCTGAAGGCTACCGCGACGGCGACGAGACCACTGGCGGTCGCGACATCCTCTTCTTCGTGGATAACATCTTCCGTTTCACGCAGGCCGGTTCCGAGGTGTCCGCTCTTCTGGGACGTATGCCTTCCGCCGTGGGTTACCAGCCGACGCTGGCCACGGAGATGGGTACCATGCAGGAACGCATCACCTCCACCAAGCGCGGCTCCATCACCTCGGTGCAAGCCATCTACGTGCCCGCCGACGACTTGACGGACCCCGCCCCTGCCACCACGTTCTCCCACTTGGATGCCACCACGGTGTTGAGCCGTAAAATCTCCGAGTTGGGTATCTATCCCGCCGTGGATCCGCTGGATTCCACCTCACGCATCCTCTCGCCCGACATCGTGGGCGAAGAGCACTATCGCACCGCCCAGCGCGTGAAAGAGACGCTGCAACGCTATAAGGAACTGCAGGACATCATCGCCATTCTCGGTATGGAAGAGCTCTCCGAAGAGGACCGCAAGACAGTGAATCGCGCCCGCCGCGTACAACGGTTCATGTCGCAACCCTTCTTTGTGGCCGAACAGTTCACCGGCATCCCCGGCAAGTTCGTCCGCATTGAGGACACGATCAAGGGCTTCAACATGATTCTGGATGGCGAACTCGACCACCTGCCCGAAACGGCCTTCAACCTGGTGGGCACCATCGAGGAGGCTATTGAAAAGGGAGAAAAAGAACTGGCAGCTTCTAAATAATCGATTATGAACTTGGAAATCAGAACTCCCGACAAATCGGTATTTTCCGGTGAGGTTACTTTGGTGCAGATGCCGGGCATTGATGGCCTGTTTGAAATTTTGGACCATCACGCTCCGCTGGTGGCCGCCTTGCAAAAAGGGCGCATCAAGATTGAGGACACTGCCAAACAACAGCAGTTCTTCGACATTAACGGAGGTGTGGCGGAAGTGCTGGACGGCAATGTGCTGGTGCTGGCCGAGTAGCCGAAAAAACAGATATTAATTTTACAGTATAACAACAAGGAATTTTTACTATGAATTTAATCGACAAAATCAAACAAAACGCCATCAGTGCCAACAAGCGCATTGTGCTGGCCGAAGGTGAAGAGGAGAGAACATTGAAAGCGGCTGACATCATTCTGGACAAAGGATATGCCGGCATCATCTTATTGGGTAACAAGGCCAAAATAGAGGCCCAGGCTGCCGAATGGGGCTTGAAGAACATCGGCAAGGCCGAGATTATCGACCCCATGGACAATCCCAAAAAGGAGTTTTATGCCGAGATGCTTTGCGAAATCCGCAAGAAAAAAGGCATGACCATTGAGGAGGCCCGCACGCTGGTGGAGGATCCTCTCTATCTGGGCACGCTGCTCATCAAGAACGGCGACGCCGACGGTGAGGTCACGGGTGCGCAGCACGCCACGGGCGATGTGCTCCGTCCTGCCTTCCAGATTGTGAAGACCCTGCCGGGCATCTCCGTGGTTTCCGGCGCATTCATCATGTGTTTCCCCGACAAGAAGTGGGGCGATGACGGCATCATGGTGTTCGCCGACTGTGCCGCCGACCCGAACACGGACGAGAACAAACTGGCCCAGATCGCAGTGGTGACCGCCCAGACGGCCCGTACCATCGCCGGCATTGAGCCGAGAGTGGCCATGTTGAGCTTTTCCACCAAGGGCTCTGCCAAGCATGAGCTCGTGGACAAGGTGGTCAACGCCACCCGCATTGCCAAGGAGATGGATCCCAACCTGGTGATTGACGGTGATTTGCAGGCTGATGCCGCTATCATCCCCGAAGTGGCTGCCAAGAAGGCTCCAGGCAGTCCCGTCGCCGGTAAGGCTAACGTGCTGGTGTTCCCGTCTCTCGAGGTGGGCAACATCGCGTACAAGCTGGTGCAGCGCATGGCTGGTGCCGATGCCATTGGACCGGTGATGCAGGGTATGGCCGCCCCCATCAACGACCTTTCCCGCGGTTGCTCCGTGGACGACATCGTCAGCCTCGTGGCCATCACGGCCTGCCAGGCTGCCGGCAACAAATTCTAATATTTTGCAAACCCCTCTTGTAGAGACGCGGCACGCCGCGTCTCTACATTTATATTATTAGGTTATGAAAAAAATAACAACCCTAATATTGGTCCTGCTCACGGTTCTTTCCGTAGGCGCACAGAATGCAAACCTGCCCCGTACCCTGCGCAACGTCCAACAAAATGCCCAGTCCGCCCCCAAAACGGACAACAAACTCCGCTTTTTCGCGGGCGGTAACATCAACTCTAACTTCGGGTACTATTTCTCCCTCACGCCCGAAGCAGGTCTCTATGCCACAGATTGGCTCCGTTTCGGCGTAGGGCCCCGCTACGAGTTATCCTATAACACTTCGTTGATGAAAGTGATTCACTCTTTCGGTGCCACTGCGTTTGCCGAGGCTACCGTGGTGAACTATCTGACCGGTCGTGTCGGGTATGAATACCTCAACTATCCGGAGTGGACAGATATAGACGACCAGGGCAATCCAATCTTCGAACGCCGACATGTACATGCGCTGGCGCTGGGCATCGGCTTTCAGTCGTATCTTTCCAACAATGTACGCATGTATGCCCTGTATGTTCTCTATCCTGTTCAGAATGATAACAACTATTATAAGAAATTCCTTCCGATGTTTGCCCGTATAGGTGTCTCGGTGGATTTTTAACAATATCATGTCGCGTCTGCCCATCTCATTGCTGCTGGCCAACCGGATCCTGAAGGACAAGGGGAACCGTTTTTCCCGTCCTATCATACGATTGTCGGTGATGGGAGTCTCCATTGGCGTTGTCATTATGATGATGGCTATCGGCATCACGGCGGGCTACAGGCAGGCGATTCGCGACAAGGTGATAGCCATGGGTTCGCACATCCGCATCACCCATTTCGACCAGAATTACTCTTACGAGCAGGTGCCGTTCGACAAAAACCAGCCGTTTGTGAAGGAAATCCTCCGGCAGCCGGAGGTGGCAAGTTTGCAGAATTTCGCCACGAAGGTGGGCGTGATCAAGACCGCCGACCAGGTGGAAGGTGTGGTACTGAAGGGTGTGGATGACACATACCAAGCCGACCTTTTCCGCCAGAACCTCGTGGAGGGCGAGTTACTGCAACTGGGCGATACTGCCGTCAGCCGCCAGATCGTGATTTCCAAGCAGATGTCCGACAAGCTCAAACTGCATGTCGGCGACAAGGTGCAGACCTATTTCGTGCAGGACCCGCCGCGCGCGCGCAGCTTCACGGTGGCAGGCATCTACCACACGGGGCTTCCGGAATACGACAATATGTTCGCTCTGGTGGACATCCGGCAGGTGCAGCGCCTCAACGACTGGGACGAGAATCAGGTGAGCGGTATGGAGGTGCTGATACGGGATTATGACAAACTGGATGAGATGGGCGACTACATCCACCATCACATCAACCCGGACCTCAAGGCGGAGACCATCCGGCAGATCTATCCGGAAATCTTCGAGTGGATAGCCCTTTTCGACACCAATGTGGCGGTGCTGCTCATCATCACCACGTGCGTCTGTATCGTGACGATGCTGTCCATTTTCTTCATTGTGGTGTTGGAGCAGACGCGTACTATCGGGCTATTGAAGACGATGGGGCTGAAGACCAAAACGTTAGTACAGACGTTTGTACTGGTGGCCTGCAACATCCTGCTGAAGGGAATGCTCATCGGCGATGCCGTGGCCATCACTTTCGGATTGCTTCAGCAGCATTTCCATTTTATAAAACTCAATCCGGAAACCTATTATGTGGATTTCATACCGGTTCATTTTCATGTAGGGGCGGTTTGCCTGCTCAATGTGGGCGTGTTCGTGCTGTGTGCGGCGGTACTGCTCCTTCCCGCATGGGTGGTGGCGCGCAAAATCACCCCCACAGCGGCCGTCCGGTGGGAGTAGTGTGATTTTGGGAGTTTTATTTTGAAACTTGATGTTTTCTGTGTAATAATTTTGTTTAAGATCATCAACAAGAAAGGAAGGAACTTATGCTAAAACGTTTTTCATTATTGATTCTTATAATCGTTAATGTTGTTCAATTGGGTGCGCAAAGCGTGGGATACACTTATCGCCCATTTGCGGATGAAGGGTGCACTGTGATATATACCCCTACCATTGTAAATGATACAGCATACATAGTAGTTAATGTTAAGTCAGACAGACTAATGTTCAATGATAATCCATCTATGCTGGTGCGTTTTTTTGATGATAAGACTTTACAACTGCAAGGGAAAAAGTTTGGTGTCACATTAAGTGAAGGTGGAGTGATTGTAGGCTATGTTTTTATCCCCACCAAATCATATTGTGCAACATCTTGGTTTATGGTGACAGAAGAACAAATGGATCTGTTTTCCCAAGGCGTTGCCAAAATCAGACTGAACACTCAACCCATTATGCACGAGCGAACATTCAAGAAGGATAAAATTGGAATTCCCTTGTTTCAAAAATATCACGAAGTGAAAGAAAAGGTAGAGAATTTCTGATGGATTTTTTTCTTGGGGGTCTCTGGTTCGCCGCCTTGCAAATGAGGGCGTGAAGAAATCGGTGGTGAGTGAGCGTGAAGAACGGCGAATTGTCCGAAGCAACACGGAACGCAGTGCAGTGTTGCAAGTTTTCGCCGTTTAGTGAACGAGGCCCGATTTTAGCCATCATTTGCTCAGCGGCAAAGCGCATTTCTTTTGGTTCGTTTTCTTTGGGCAAGAACAAAGAAAATGAACATGAAACAGCGGACATAACGTGAAAGTGATGAGGTTCAATGTCGAATTAAACCCAATGGGATAATCCTTTCCTTTTGTGTGGCTATTGTGCCCCTACCAGGTCGGCGGGAGTGATCATCCCCTGCAAACGCCCGTCAGCACGACCAGTATCCGTGATAAACAGCACATCCAACCTTTTTTTCCGCGTTTTGGAACGTTGGAATTTCACTGACACATCTTCCAACGTGGCGTTTGGATCAATGAAACCGTAATGGGCATTCGATTCGTCGGCCAGGCGGATATGGCTGGCGATATCTTGGAAGGTTATCGTGTCGGACAGGTGCAAGGTGTTGCTTTCGGCCAGCAGGTTCAGCAGCGTCTTGTTGCTGAACACCCCGACAATCTGGTGGTTGTCCACGATGGGGATGTAGGAGTAGTCGTTTCGGTGCATCACTTGGATGGCGGCGATAACCGAATCTGTTGGGGCGGGGGCGAAGATCTGGCCCGCGCGGATGGCCAAGCGCATCAGGGTCACGGGATTGAGTGCGTAGTAGAGGTTGTTGATCTGCCGCACGGCCTGGTCGGTGACGATGATGAGGTCGTCGCCCGCCTTCGACCAGTCGTAGTGGGAGAGCAGGTTGCGCAAAAGGCGGCAGAAGGCGAGGTTACTGCGCAGGCTCTTGTAGCGCGGCATCTGTTCCAAATCCTTCATATCCGTGACATTCAGATTGTTGAGCACCCACTCTTCAATCTCGTGGTATCGTTCCAAAAATTGTGCGGCCTTGTTTTCCATCATTATTGTATAATAAATACGTTTCAAAACGCAAAAGTACACATTTATTGCAAGCGGATAAGATTTGGGATTCAAGAAGATTGTTTCTTTTCCAGACAATTTTTTATAAAAAAATATTTGTTTGTTTTGCCTGTGTTCTGATTTGTTGTATCTTTGCCGCTTTTAATCAACTGAACAGATGGAAGCGTTAAAACACGAATGTGGGATTGCCATGGTTCGTCTGCTTAAGCCATTGGAATTCTACGAAAACAAATACGGCGACCGCCATTATGCCCTGGGCAAACTCTACTTGATGATGGAGAAGCAGCACAACCGGGGCCAAGAGGGTGCCGGCGTCGCCTGCGTCAATATCCACCAGAGCCCCGGACACGAATACATGTATCGCGAGAAAGCGGAGGGCAAGGACGCCATCACCAAGGTGTTCGACACCATCCACCGCCAAATATCCACTCCCGATCCCGATGACCCATGCGCAGGTCCCGCCTTCAACGGCGAACTGTTCATGGGTCATCTTCGTTATTCCACCACGGGAAAAGGCGGGCTGAAATTCGTGCACCCGTTTCTCCGCCGCAATAACTGGCGGGCGAAGAACCTGTGCCTCTGCGGCAATTTCAACATGACCAATATCGGCGAGGTGTTCGACTATCTCGTCTCCAAAGGACAGTATCCCCGTGTTTACAGCGACACCTACATCCTATTGGAACTGATGGGGCACCGCCTCGACCGGGAGGTGGAACGCTGCTACCAGGATGGTGTGGCGTTGGGCCTGGACGGGCAGGCCGTGACCGAGTATGTTGACAATCATGTGGATATGTGCAATGTGCTGAAATCCACGCTGTCGCATTTTGACGGCGGTTATGTGATGTGCGGCATGACGGGCAGCGGCGAGATGTTCGCCATGCGTGATCCCTGGGGCATACGCCCCGCCTTCTACTACATGGATGACGAGATCTGCGCCATCACCAGCGAACGTCCTGTCCTGCAAACCGCTTTCAACCTGCAGCAGTTGTCTGTGCGTGAATTGATGCCGGGACAGGCCATCATCATCAATCGCAAAGGGAAAATCCGATTGGAACAGGTGTTGCCTGCGGAGAAGTTCGCCGCCTGCTCGTTTGAGCGGATTTACTTCAGCAGAGGCAACGACTGCGACATCCATCAGGAGCGGAAAAGGTTAGGGTTCCAACTCCGCGACCGGATCCTGGAAGCCATCAACGGCGATGTGGAAAACACGGTGTTCTCCTACATTCCGAATACGGCGGAAGTGGCGTACCACGGCATGGTGGAAGGTGTCCGTACCATTGCGCCCAACGTGCGGGCCGAGAAGGTGGTGTGGAAGGACATCAAGCTCCGCACCTTCATCACCGAAGGCAGCACTCGCAACGACCTGGCCGCGCACGTCTATGACATAACCTTCAACTCCATCCGGCCTGGCATTGACAATCTGGTGGTCATGGACGACAGCATTGTGCGGGGAACCACCATGCGGGAAAGCATCCTGAAAATCTTAGGGCGACTGCAACCGAAGAAAATCGTGGTGGTGAGCTCCGCCCCGCAAATCCGCTATCCCGACTTTTACGGCATCGACATGGGATATATTGGGGAGTTCATCGCCTTCCAAGCTTGTATCTCATTACTAAAAGAAAGAAAAATGGAGCATTGGGTGGAACAGGTGTATGAAGGCTGCCGGCAATATCGCGCGGATGCATTGCGGCAGCTATACGAACCATTCTCGGCGGAAGAGTTGAATGTGAAAATGGTCAAACTGTTGAGACCTGCGGATGTGAATTGCCCGATAGAGCTGGTCTTCCAATCGTTGGAAGGGCTTCACAAGGCCATCCCGAACAATCCGGGCGACTGGTATTTCTCCGGACATTATCCCACAAAGGGAGGAAGCCGTCTCGCCTGTCGGAGTTTTGTGGATTGGTATGAGAAGGAATGGATGCCCATTCAGAAATAAGACATTTGAATAATCAGGAACAATATAAAACATCGTATATGAAACGCTATATTTTTGTGACAGGAGGTGTGGTCTCCTCATTAGGCAAGGGAATCATTTCGGCCAGCATCGGCAAGCTGCTGCAGGACCGCGGGTACTCAATCACTATCCAGAAGTTCGACCCCTACATCAACATTGACCCCGGCACGCTGAACCCTTACGAACATGGCGAATGTTATGTGACCGTGGACGGCATGGAAACCGATCTGGACTTGGGTCATTACGAACGGTTTACGGGAATCCGGGCCACCCGTGACAACTCGATCACCACGGGCAGGATCTATAAGACGGTTATCGACAAGGAGCGTCACGGCGACTACTTGGGCAAGACCATCCAGGTGGTACCTCACATCACCGATGAGATCAAGCGTAGGATGTTGCGTGAGGACGATGTTGACTTTGTGATCTCGGAAATCGGGGGCACCATCGGCGACATAGAGTCGGCCCCGTTTTTGGAGGCCATCCGCCAGCTGAAATGGGAGTTGGGCAGTCGTGCCGTGAGTGTGCACCTCACCTACGTGCCCTACCTGAAGGCCGCCGACGAACTGAAAACGAAGCCCACGCAGCATTCCGTGAAAGAGATGCAGGGGGCCGGCATACAACCCGACGTGCTCGTTTTGCGCACGGAGAAGCATCTCTCCGATGGCATACGCCAGAAGGTGGCCTCCTTCTGCAATGTGGACCTCGAGTGCGTGGTGCAGAGCGAGGATTTGCCCAGCATTTATGAAGTGCCGGTTAACATGCAGCGACAGGGACTGGATGCCGCCATCCTGCGCAAATTCGGCGTGCCGGTAGGTGAGACCCCCGACATGAAAGCGTGGCACCATTTTCTGGAACTTCAGCAGACCGCCCAGAAAGAGGTGCGCGTGGGACTGGTGGGCAAATACGACCTCCAAGACGCCTACAAGAGCATCCGGGAGAGCCTTTCCCTGGCGGGCACCTATAACCATGTGAAGGTGAAGATCGAGTTCATCAACAGCGAGATTATCACGGACGAAAATGTGGAAGAAAAGCTCTCCAACGTGGCGGGCGTGCTGGTATGTCCCGGTTTCGGGCAACGCGGGATTGAGGGGAAGATTTCGGCTGTGAAGTATGCGCGTACCCACAATGTTCCTGTCTTCGGTATCTGCTTAGGTATGCAGATGATGGTGATTGAATTTGCCCGTAATGTGTTGGGATACCGTGATGCCAATTCCATGGAGATGGATGCCGCCACCACTCACAATGTGATAGACCTGATGGAAGAGCAGAAATCCGTGACCAATATGGGTGGCACCATGCGTTTGGGGGCATACGACTGCACCCTCCGTACTGGCAGCCGCGTGGCGGACATCTATGGCACGCTCCATATCAGCGAGCGTCACCGTCACCGTTATGAGTTCAACAACCGGTATAAGGAGGAATATGAAAAAAATGGTATGCAATGCACGGGCGTGAATCCGGAGAACGGACTGGTGGAGATTGTGGAGCTGCCCGCGCACCGCTGGTTCATCGGAACGCAGTTCCATCCGGAATACTCCAGCACCGTGCTGCATCCCCATCCCCTGTTCCTTGATTTTGTCAAAACCTGCAAGGAAGAACCCTGTTAGGGGCTCGATGAGAGTTTGTAGAGATGCGCCATGGCACGTCTCTACAAATCGTGCGGCCGTAGGCGTAGAAGGTGATGGTGGAGAAGCCGGCGAGCGGGGTGTGTATCATCACGCTCGACACCGCATCGTAGGGGATGAAGTCGGTGTTGTGGTGCAACAGCGCCGGTGTTTTGACAAACGTATGGACACAAAAAGGTCAAACAAAGAGGGGGAAGATATAACACTATTGAGCGTATGTGTTATTTTCCCAACAGGAAAGGAATGACACCCATATACATCACGCCATCCTCATCGGTCCATGGAGTGACATTGCCATCCAGCACCACTACTTTGCGAAACGAGTCGCGAGTGTGATGAAGAGAGAAGGTCTCCTGTTGTTTCTTCTCGTCAGTATCGATGTTGAGGGCGGATTGAATATACATCTTCTCCTTTGCCGTATTGACGATAAAATCAATCTCATACTGCGCTTGATGACGTTTGCCATTCACCACCCGCTCAACTTCAACCACGCCCACATCGACGCTATGTCCACGGCGTATTAACTCATTATATATCATATTTTCCATCAAATGAGAGCGCTCTTGTTGTCGGAAATTAAGGCGTGCATTGCGAAGACCCAGATCCATAGCATAGTATTTCTTGATATTCTCAAAATACCGTTTGCCTTTGACGTCATACCGCTCCGCTGCAGAAACAAGATAAGCGTCTTCAAGGAAACCCAAATAGTTCTTTATGGTTGGGTCAGTGGTTTCAAGCGACATTACGGTTTTAATTGTGTTGGCTAATTTATGCGGATTGGACAGTGAACCGACAGCCGAATAAATGGCATTGGTCAAAGCATCAATGACCACATCGTCTTTGAGCTTATATCGCTCCACAATATCTTTGATATATACATTTCTGTGCAGATCGGACAGATATTTGCGCTTCTCGTTTTCGTCAGGTTCCAACACAGCCAAAGGCATACCGCCAAAAGTAAGGTATTGCTCCAAAGCATCCGCCTTTTCCAATCCTGCAAACGCATAATACTCTGCAAAAGATAACGGATAGACCTTGATTTCGCTCCCTCGATCGCGGAAATGGGTGACAATGTCCTTGGATAACATTTTACTGTTACTGCCCGTCACATAGACATCCATGTTCGATTGCGCTCGCAAACCGTTCAAGATGTCATAGAACGTGATATAGAGTTGGTCCCTGTCTTCTTCTAGCACCTGAGATTCTTCCACATCTGCATTCTTAATCTTGTAACTTCGCTGGATTTCATCAATAAAAACATAGTATCTGCGCCGTTTGTCTTTGCAACGGGAGAGCACATGTTCAAACAGGGTTTTAGGATTACGATAGGCTGCATGAGATGGATTCTCCAAATCTATTTCCACAAAACAATTGGCATTAACACCTTTGTCAAGCAGATACCGCTTGTACAGGTGGGATAATAGGTATGATTTTCCAGATCGGCGCAGACCAGTGATAATCTTCACTTTACCATTCCAACTTTTAGCAAATAGTTGCTCCACATAATCGTTTCTTGAGATGACCATAAGGCGTTCACACAATAAATTTAGTCGGAATTACGACCATTATTAAAGTACAATGGCGGCAAAAATACAAATAAAATCGAAATGCAGTTTAACCAAACAAATTTTTTTTTGAGAATTGCCCGACAATAAAAGTTTCTTTGACCTTCACCTCCCCTCCACCAGCCGTTTCATCTCCCGCACCTCGCGCTGGAGGAACCCGTGGACGCGGATCTCGCGCCCGTAGGCGTAGAAGGTGATGGTGGAGAAGCCGGCGAGCGGGGTGTGTATCATCACGCTGGACACCGCCTCGTAGGGGATGAAGTCGGTGTTGTGGTGCAACAGTGCCGGCGTTTTGATGGTGACGCCCTCATCGTTGAAGATGATGGTGGGCGGGAACAGCACGTTGGATTCGGAAACGACAAATGTAAAGGATTATTGCCTATAATTCTCAATTGCTTCTAACAGCTTGTATATGGAAGATGATGGATTGCTATTTCCCGCAAGAGTTTTTGCACGTTCAACGGCCATTTTTTTGTTCTCCCACAAAGCCTTTTTTTGAGAATCGGAAAGATTGGGTTTTTGGTAATTAAGCCAATTTTCACCTGCTTTTCGCAAAGTACGAATGCACTGTTCTGACTGCAATTCTGCCGTTTGCCGTTGAAAATGTAATAAAAACCACAATTCAATGCAGGGGCTACTACATAACCATACAGCCTTGCATGATTTCAGTTTCTCCACCACTGGAGCAACATCCAGGTCATACATCAAAAAGGTTGATATTTGCTCTTCTTTGGATATTTTTAATTCATTCTGTTGTCGGCTTATCAATCGTTGTGAGATGTTAGACCCCGCCGTTTTAGGTACAATTTTAATAGGCGATTTGTACTGCCGTCTGATAAAATCCACATAGTTTTCTTCCGTCTCACCTTCGCAGAAGACGAGAAAAACGGGTTTCATCCTTCTTGGTTTATTTCGCTCTCTCCCTTTCCCCATATTAATCCTCTAATAATTTTTTCAAACTACCCACAGACGAACTGACTAACGGGATGGCGTCAAAGCGTCCTTGCTTATAGCCTTTTTCCGCATCCATATTGTCCCTGAATTCCTTGAAGTCGTATAGTGAATACACTTCTGTGGAGCCGTCATTTTTTTTGTTGACAAATAGAATCTGATCCTTTCTCATACGAGTCATATCGATCAGATTGGTGTTATGCGAGGTAAACAAAAGCTGGGCGTTTGTTGAAGCATGTATCAGATCCAAAATGAAATCAGCTAAAAGCGTGTGCAAACTTAGATCAAACTCATCGATCATCAATGCTTTCTTGTTTTTTACCACATCAAGCAACCGCAACAACACACCAAACAGCTGACGCGTTCCATTTGATTCCTCTGTTGCCATATCAAATGGAATTTGAGGAGCAAACTTATGATAGGTTAGAAATCTGACTATTTCAACCTCTTGCAGTTTGGATGGGGTAGCATTCTCACCAAAAGACACGCTCCATTGCTGGCCTTTTTCTTTGCGCAACTCAATATTACAGATGTCGCTGTCGCATACATTCAATGCCTCAAGAACAATTTTTTTGTATTTTTCAAAAAGAGATTCGATACTGGAGTCGCTCAACGGGACAAGATCCAACAAGAAGGTGTTTAAGAAATATTGGAACAGTCTTTGGGCAAACTCCCTATTCATGGAACTCGCACGACTTAAAAACAGGTTCTTCCTGCTGGTGTTGAAAGCCACATCCTTGGCTCGAGGGATGGCACCTTCCGCAAAGGAAAAATCATCTCCCTGCCGTGAGAATATTTTTGCCCGCCTTTTATTGGGATAATGATACAGGCTCTCCTCCAAAATTTCATTACGTGTAAGAGAGAACGAATATTCGTACTCGATTTCTTCACAAACAAAATTCACCAAAAACCGACTTGGCCTTTGATCCCATCCGTCGAATTTGAAAGGTTGGAAATTAAAAACCGTATTTTCGTTGTACAGATGCGACTCAAAAATCAAATGGCAGCAACAGTTTATGGCCTTGACGATGTTTGATTTGCCTGAAGCATTCGGACCGAACAAGCCGATGGTTTTCAGTATCGTTTGACCGTTCCACTCCATAACATTCTGCGACAGCAACCTACCTTGTTTCGTATTGATATTCCCCGCACGGAAATCAATGGAAACTTTCTCTTTAATGGAGAAGAAATTCTCTAATTCGATTTTTAACAGCATAACAGCCTTGTTTTTGAAAAATCGCTGCAAAAATACAAATTATAATCGAAATAATATAGGTTGTTGATAACTTTTTTATCATATCCAAGACGTCCGACCAAATTCTATTCCTGCCCTTTCACCTCTCCTCCACCAACTCCTTCATCTCCCGCACCTCGCGCTGCAGGAAGCCGTGGACGCGAATCTCGCGACCGTAGGCGTAGAAGGTGATGGTGGAGAAGCCGGCGAGCGGGTTGTGTCTTATCAACCTTTATTCTCTTTTAGAAAAGTTAGCGTCTCCTTTTTCTTCAATTTGTTTGTCTTTGCAGGATACTGTTGCTTGAAGATGCTGAATTGAGGTACAATATTGTTTACATTTACGAGCATTTCAAACATGAAGCACTCTCGGTGTGTTTTTTGATCATTTTCGGAAAACCATTCGCATTCGGCTTCCTCAAGATCAATGTCCACCACCATCATAACGGGTCCTCCGGTCTTCAACATTACCATGTCGCCGATGCCACACCCTTTGCGTTTTGCCCGTCGTTTCATGAAATTCAGAAGTAGGAGGTCGGATAACAAGCCCATAATTTCAATATTTTCACCTTTTCCCTAATCTTTTACACAACGGACAGAAAGGAAGACAGAAGTATCATAACGTCTTTTATTTACTGTTGAACTATAATAACTTAAGTTGCAACAAGCCCAAGCAGCTGTCGAATAATCTTGTTGTGTAGAACTCCAAAAGTAGGACTCTTCGCTGAATCCTTCTATGTTATCAAAAAAACCACCAGCTGGTAATGCACTGAAACCTGTTGCGTCATTTCTACCTTGTTCAAAACCCACTGCATTATTGCTCTCTGCCCTTTTCCAACTTGTTGTCGATGCAAGCGACTTGGCAATATCTTCTTTATAAGAAGGATTACTTCTATATTGGGTTTGACTTCCCACATAGTTTAAGAGTTGTTCCCATTCATAAATACTCGGAATATGCCAGCCATTGGGACAGATCCCTTGTACATGACTGGGGTTGTCTTTACTTGATGATTCATTGCGCATTATGGTTGTCCAATCATACAAAAGACCAAAGACGTTTTTATAAGAAGATGTGCCGTTTGGATATTTTACCTTTGGAATAGAGCGGGTGGTACCATCTACATATTTTCTTTCTATCATAGGAATAGAGGTTCCATCTGCATATTTAGTAGTGCGCAGATTCTCTTTCATCCAGCATTGTTGGCCTATTTTTACTGTTTTATAGACATTGCCTTCAACATCGGTAACAGTGTGTGCTTCAGGGCATTGCCATTTAGAAGCCTCCACACTTTCAAACTCACTTTCTGAAGCAAGAGGTATGTATAATCGAGACTCGTTATCTGCCTTAAGTACATAGTATTTTTTCAGGAAAATATCATATCCTATGTTATAAGTAGACGTTCCTCCTGAGATTGTGCTGACTATTTTTTGATATAACTCCTCAGACATATACGAAATAGGTGAACCCTCTAAATTTGTTGCTTTAAAAGCATTTCTTAAATCAAAGCGGTTCCGCATCTTTGTATCGATACAAGCATCCTTGCCATTAATGTTGAAATGGTAACAAAAATAATCTTGAAAAGGTTTCAAACCCGTATTTAAGTCAGACGTCATAGTGTTTGTCGAGCAGTATAGACCAAGATCATGTATGTCTTTATCAGATAATATACTGTCTATTAAATATTTGCGACTAATTTCAATTGTTTTTTCATCAGAGCCCAAACAAAAACCATTCTCAAAGTAATATTGTATTACATCACTGTTTTTTTCTTTTTTTAATGACCACCATCCTGTAGCATGTCCAGAATTGTCAAATTTCCCTTTCATGAGAGCATTATCATTTAAGGAATGGGATATTTGTTTTAGTTCGAAATCTCCTACCAACTTGTTATCCTCGTTTATAGAATATTTATAAACAAGAATCTCATCGCCAGTACCTTTTTCAACATAATCCACGCTTACAAGTTTGTTATTACTATACATAAGTTTGCATGTAATGTTGGGGGAAGTGATGCTACCTTCTCCATCCAAAATCCCGTTTTTGAAATTCAATGAGAGGGTTCCTTTGTTGAGTTTTACAGTGAAGAGCCCATGTTTTGTAATGTCCCCTAATTCATCTTCATAACCAGTATAAGACACATCGTTAGATTCTGCTCCACCAGGACAATAAGAATGATACGTTTTTAATTGTTGGTTCTGTGCAAAGACCACATCTGCCACAAAGGCAAATAACAACAAGAAGTAAAATTTATTCATAATCAAATAATTTATTTTTTTGCCTACCTCCTTTAACGCGAATCGGCATTTTCGTTTTATGTTCCTCTGAGAATTTAAATAACAGATTTGGGACACTTTGCAAAATCATGTGTCATCTCTTGGCATGAAATATAGTCAACAAATACTTTGTTATCGTATAGATCTTTAAAGTCCGCCACTTCAACAATATCAAGCAGGTAATTACCGTTCGCGTCTTTTTTGACAGTGTGATCAATCACTTCATATACCGCGACAAGTTGCGCTGGCACTTTTTCGTTTGTAGATTTCGACCCGCATGCGATGAAAAACACTATAAAGTCAGCATCTATCATCCTTTTTGCTCTTTTGTTCTGGAGATTTGAGTTGGCACTCCAGTAGCTTACGAATTCCCTAAATGCAACTCTGCCATGTTTTTCTAATAACTCTTGTGCTGATGCGACCTGATAGGGGTAAAAATCAACGCCATTATTGCCTTGAATTGTATTTAACGGAAGACATGTCATTTGGATGTTCTTTGCCTCGTCGAAAGCTTTTCTTCGACCACTTAATAACTCTTGAATTGTTAATGTTGTACGCATAATATTGTTTTTCGTTAAACTTTATATCCTGCATTTTCTCCGCCGCAAAATTACCTCTCTTTCCCTCACGCAGTTAGGTTCTTTTTAGGTTCTTTTTCACGTCCTTTCCGGGTTTCACAAACGGGCATAAAAAAAAACCGCGAACTTCATTGTTTCGAGTTCGAGGTCCTGGAAAAACCTGCAATGCCAAACAAAGGAAGCTCACGGCTATAAACCGCAAGCATCTTCGGCTTCCTCTCGGCATTGCATTTGAAATTTTCCAGGTTTCGAACTTGCAAAGATAAAAGCGAAAACGCTTCTGCTATTTAATTATAATTGGTTCTTTTTTGGTTCTAATTTTCTTTTGTTCAATAATTTAAGTTGATAACTCATTCTGTGACTCCAGTCCGGAATCACAGCGGCAAAGTTAGGAAAAAATTTGATATGTGAGCGCGAGGGACCGGCTGTCCCCATATTTATAGGAATGGGGTAAAATAGACAGGAATGCACTTGGTGGGGCCGTCTTTCTGATAATCTTTGGTATAAAGCAGTATGCGCTCGCCGATACGTGAAGAGTATTTCTCACAAAAGACATCGAGAGATTTATGGGTTTTATAACCGGAAGATTTCACTTCGATAGGCACCAACTTGTTGCCTCTTGAAAGCAAAAAGTCGATTTCATAATTGTGTTTTTCATCTTTTGGGAAAGTGTAGTAAAACAATTGATTGCCCGCGCTTGCCAACATCTGTGCTACAACATTTTCATATAAATATCCTAAATTGGCATCAAGCTTGTCCGACAACAGTTTGTCGTAAATCACATTCTCGGTAAAATCTTTGTCCCAAAAACAGAGTGTTACAAACAAGCCGGTGTCTGCCATGAAAATCTTGTAACGGGACAAATCCTTGTTCAGAGACATGCCCACATTGGGATCGGTGCAATGGTGGCAGAAAAGAGCGGTCTTGCTTTGTTCCAATTCCTGAAGCAGCTCTCCCATCTTGGCTGCCGATTGCTGCCCCACTACAGTATAGGGCTGGTATCGGGAGACCTTGCCACTCAACTGTGCTGGAATATTTTTAAACAAGCGTTCCGCATTACCGGTCGCGTCAATCTTCTGGAAATCTTCAAGGTACAACTGAATAATTCCTCGCTTGGTCTTGTCCACCAAACTCAAGTTGTTAGTCTCCAAATAAGTATTTACAGCCTGTGGCATGCCTCCTACCAACATGTATAGTCTGAAGTCGCGCATATTCAGGCGCACGACGGCATCGCCCAACGACATGCGACTATTATATTGTTGTTCGAACAAGGGTATCGAGGCCATGTCTCCCAAAGCCCATCTGAACTCTTCATAATCCATAGGATACATGGTTATGCGATCCTCCTCACTCGGTATGGTGATATTCCTTGTGTTCTTGTGAATGCTAATCAGCGACCCTGTCTCGATATAGTCATAGCGGCCATCTTGCACCAAATATTTGATGGCCTGACGAGCTGGAGGACATTTCTGCACCTCATCGAAGATAATGACGGAATTTCTTTCATAAAGTGTTGTTTTGTAAATCTGCTGCAACAAAAGAAAAATCCTGTCAAGATCCATGAGTTCGTCCCAAAGCCCGACCACATTCTTGCCAACTTTATTGAAATCTATGAGAATGTACGACTTGTATTCTTTCCTGGCGAACTGTTCTACAATAGTTGACTTTCCCACACGTCGCGCCCCTTCCACCAAAATTGCAGTCCGGCCATTTTCTGTTGCTTTCCATTCAAGCAACCGCCGGTACGTTTTCCTTTTGAATATCCGCTCCATAAAATTAGTTTGAAAAACGCTGCAAAAATAATAAAAATATGATGACCCGCAAATTTATATTACGAAAAAATATACTGACCCGCATTTATTTAATTGGAAAAACATGGCCATCCCCACTTTTTTAAGAGCAACACAACAACAACACAAACACCCCTCCACAATGCCAAACAAAGAAAGATTACGGCTGTGTACCGCAAGTTTTAACACATTATATTCAAAAACTGCGGAGTGGACTTTCCTAAACTTGCGGAATAATTTCAATGTATCTTGCGGAAAATAATTGTATGTGATTAAATTAGGATCTGCCGCGCACGTTTCCTTATTGTTACTGAATGGAACTCATTTGCCTTTTCCACTCCTTATACAGCCTTCGCCCCTCTTCCTGGTACTTTTTACTCTGCTCTAAAATCGGTTGGTATATTTCGGGCTCTCTCACCTGTTGCTCATTGGGATAATAGGGTATGTCAGGATATTTTTGTGTGTATGATTTTTTCTTCGCCCCAATTTGGTCGGTGGCATAGTTGAAGAAACTGTTCCGCTTGGATTTAGGCAATTGACGCCGAATCTGGCATTCGCGAATCTTTGCCTTGTACTCGGCAATGTATATCAGATCGCGCAGAATATTGGAGGTTTTCACCTCATCGCTTTTCACATACAAATCCACCAGCTTGAACATACTGTCAATGGTGAATTTGAAGTTATATATCGCATTGTCAAGCGATTCTTGTTCCTGATTCTCTTTCTGTTTTATAGTGTTCAAGATGGAATCAGTGCGTTGTCGTCGCGCCACCACGGCCTGAGGATCCTCGGAGCTTGATACAGTCGTCAACGGTTTGTCTTTGAGATACGTCCCGCTGCTGTTGTCTTCGTAAGCGTGTGATGATGTGCGATTATGTGCAGATTCAGCTGCTTGCGTCCGGGTTGGTTCCGCCAGAAAAACGGTGTCTCGGACAGAAGAAGGCGATTCCACCGACGGTTGCATAGGTTCTGTTGTTTCGCCCTTCGAAAAGTGAAGCAGCGAAAAGACGGATAATACAGCAATAACGGCCATCGCGGCCATTCCCCACGGTATAACTCTCCGCCATTTGCGGCAGCTTGCCATCGCCGCCGCCACCTCCTCTGCCGAGGCATACCGCTTCTCTCTCCTTGGCTGCAGGCATTTGCGGACTACACGCCCGTACCGATTCGGAATCAACTGCTTCAGAATCAACCCGAAGGCGTACAAATCGGTGCGATTATCAATCTCTCCGCACGAAAGTTGCTCCGGCGCGGCATAGGCTTTCGTGTAAGCCGGTTCCTTGAGCACAGCGTAACTGTCGCTGTCCGACAAGCCGAAATCTATCAGCTTGACACGGTTGCCGTTGTATGTCACCAAAACGTTGGATGGCTTGAGGTCGCGGTGTATGATCTGCTTCCCGTGACAGTAGCCGATGGCCTCCAACAGCTGCCGCGCCACCGATTCGCGGGCGGACTGCGTCGGGTTTTCCGTCAGAAACTCCTCCAACGTGCGCCCATCCACATATTCCATCACGATGCCGAGACCGACACTCGGAATCTCTTCCCTGCTATAGACCCGCACGATGTTCGGATGGTTGAGCTGCATCATCAGGTTGAACTCCTTCTCAAGCATCCCTTGATACACAGGGTCGTCTGAGACCTCGGGCTTCAATGTTTTCAAGGTGAACCATTGACCGTTGCGCTGCGCCTTGTACAACCGGCAGTAGCCTCGCGAGGGCAGTTCAAGGAAATCGGAGAACTGCCCCGAAACAAAGTATTCGGAGGAAGGAACGAACCCAGAAGTGGAAATATCGGCGGAATATTCAATCATTTGGCAAAAATAGTGCTTTTTTCATTAATAGTGTTTGTTTTTTAACCGTATAGCACTACTATTAACTAGTTCCAACATCCGATGATTAAAAGAACCTAAAAAGAACCCGTTCCACATATCCGAATGTTTGCTATTTTTGCGCCTGCAATTTGAACGAACATGCCAGTTAATCTGCAACATATCACCCTGCTGCGCCAACTCGTGGAAGAGTCGGCGGACCACCGTATTGAAACCTCTAACGATTTCATCTTCCTGTCTGGAGAGATACGGGGACGGTTGAATGAGAACCTCAGCGTCTCCACACTGAAGCGGCTCTGGGGCTATGTGGATGGCTACGCCTCCGTGCGCCCAAGCACCCTCGACATTCTCGCCCGCTTCGTGGGTTTCCCCGACTGGGAGACCTTCGTGTCGGACTACTGCGAAGTGGAGGGCGTGCAATCGTCGCATCGCGTGGTGGGGAAGTCGCTCTACGCCAAAGACCTGAACATCGGCGCTCAGATGAAAATTGCATGGAACCCCAACCGCCGTTGTACTCTCAAATACTTGGGAAACAGTTTATTTGAGGTAACAGAATCCGCAAATGCCAAGCTGAAAGCGGGAGACCGCTTCCTCTGCCAGCGATTCACCCTGAACCAGCCACTGTATGTGGAATTGCTGACCAAAGACGGCAACACGGAACTGTTCGTGATGGGCAACAAGGGAGGTCTGACAAAAATATCCAAAACATAATAGTCCTCCTCTATTGTCACTTCATTGTAATATAGGATTAACCAGTATTTTTCAGAGCAAATGTTAGTCCATTTGTTAGTCCACAAAAAAAAAGCACTCACAAATTGCTTTGCAAGTGCCTCATTTTCTTTGCGCTCCCTCAAGGACTTGAACCTTGGACCCTCTGATTAACAGTCAGATGCTCTAACCAACTGAGCTAAGGAAGCGGGTTGTTAGCGGCTTTCGTTAACGGCGGCAAAAATACATTTTTTTTCGATATGTGCACCACCCCGAAAAAAATTTTTACCTTTGCCGCTGATTTGAGCGGTTGATTTGTGATATGGGGCTGATATTCAATAATATAAAATCCCAATAAGATGAAGTTGACATACAAAGACGTGCTAAAAGAGGCCAAAAACTATTTCTTTATCACCATCGGTTTGGCAATTTTTGTGCTGGGATGGTCCGCATTTATGACACCTTACGAGGTTACGGGCGGTGGCGTGGCCGGTATCGCGTCCATCCTTTTCTTCGCCACGGGAATCCCGATCGGCTTTACGACATTTGCGCTCAACGCTATCCTCATTGCTATCGCCTGGAAGGTGCTTGGCCCTAAATTCTGCATCAACTCCCTGATATGCACGTTCATAATTTCTGTGTTTTTCTATATTGGTCAGCGTATTTTCACGCAGCCCATTGTCGATGACATGTTCATGAGCGTCATTATCGGCGCCTCGCTGGGCGCGCTCGGCGCCGGCATCTCCATCAACTGGGGCGGCAACACCGGCGGCCTTGACATCATTGCCCTCATGGTCGGCAAATACCGGAACATATCGTATGGCAAAGTCAATATGATGTGTAATCTCCTTATCGTGGGTTCCTCGTTTTTCATCCTGCACGATGTGCAGAGACTGGTTTATAGCTTTGTGGTGCTCTTTGTGAGCATGTTGGTGGCCGACACGGTGATTGACGGCTTCCACCAGACCTACCAGTTCATGGTCTTCTCCAAAAAGAACGATGATATTTCCCGTCGTATCAATCAGGAACTGCATCGCGGGGCCACCTTTCTCAAAGGCTATGGGGCTTATAACCGTCAGGAGAGCGACGTGCTGCTCATCATCACCCACCGCAGCGACAAGGTGCGTGTCACCCGCATCATCAAGGAGATTGATAGCACCGCGTTCGTCACCATCACCAAAACCTCCAGCGTGTTCGGGAAGAACTTCGACACACTGAAATTGTGAAATTGGCCATATTGGTCAACCAACAATATCGTACAGCTTATTATCCGATTGTTTCCGTTTGTTTTTTATGATAAAACAACAACTCTGGCGTTTGGTCTGTGAACATCACATAGCTGAAATTATCCTGCCAGTCGCCGGTGTTGATGTATGTGGATGTGTCGGTCAGCTTGTACGTGACCGGTATGTGCCGATGCGCGAAGATGAAATAGTCCACTGGCTCCACCTCCAGGACGGAACGTGCATAGCGCACCTGCGGTTCGTCCTCGCGGGCGAAGACGAGGTTCTCTGGCTTATGGGAGTTGCGGCTCTTGCGCGAGCAGGAGCGGGCGATAGAAAAGGCGTGATGGGGATGTAACGCGCTGTATAACACCTGGTTGGGTTTGAATCCGAAAACCGCCTTGATAAAACGGTAGCCAAACTGCCGTCCGCCAAGGCCATCGCCATGGCCTACCAGACAGCGCTTCCCGTTCAAGATGAAAGCTTGCGGGCGTTTGAAGACCTGGCATCCGAATGCCTGTTGGAAATAATTCCGCACCCACATGTCGTGGTTACCCGTGAAATAGTAAATCTCCACTCCCGACAGATGCAGTTCATACAGAGTGTTAAAAAGTCTAAAATAACCCTTGGGCACCACATCGCGATACTCGAACCAGAAGTCGAACATATCACCCAAGAGGAACAAATGCTGTATCTGTTCTCTATGTTTGTCTAAAAAACGGATCAAACTTTCCTCCCTTTTCCGGCTTTCCTCGTTTTCGGGCACATGGAAATGCGCATCCGACAGGAAGCAGGCAGTTCCCTGTATGGTGATAGGCTGGTCGAAAACCTGTTTTTTTGACATACGACAATCTTAAAATCTGTTAACCCAATCGGCCACCTCCACGGCGGGGATGTTGTTCATACACTTGAAATGTTTGCGCGGGCAGCGTTGGTACCCCAGTTTGGAGCAGGGACGACAATTCAGCGGGCATACCTCGAAATTGCGGAACAGTTCGCGCTGTCCGGGCATATAGGGGTACATCCCGAATTCAGGGATGGTATTGCCCCACAGGACGGCAATCGGCTTGCGCAGTGCCGCCGCAATGTGCATGAGGCCCGTATCACCTGTGATGACACAATCGGCCTGGTCCAGTATGGAACACGACTGATACAGAGAGTATTTCCCACATCCGTTGTAGGCACGACCACCCAATGCAGCCACAACCTCCTCACCCTCGTTGATGACATCCTTGCCCCCAAGCAACATGATGGGCTTGTGGAGGATGCTGCCAATCTCAACCACCTTGGACACCGGAATGCGTTTGGTGGCATGTTGTCCACCCAACACCACCGCCACAAATCCGTCCTCGAAGACCATCGGCAGGTCGTCCTCGTCAAAGGCGGCGTTTTCCGGCACATGGAATTCCAATCCCTTGTGGTCGTTCAGCACACCTAAGTCCAAGACAGCATCGAAGTAACGGTCCACAATATGCACATCCGGAAGGAAGTTCAATTTCAGGCACACGCAAAGCCCTTTGCGGAAATTGTACTTGTGAAACGTGGAGTGGGGCACCTTCAAACGGCGCACCACCTGTCTGGAGCGATGGCTCTTCTGCAAATCCACCACCACCTGGAACTGCTCCGCCTTCAGCTCTTGCATGAGGGCAGACAGACCGTCGGGAGTGTAAAAATGGATTTTGTCAATGTGGGGGTTCGAGGCGACGACAAGCTCGTTCGCCTTCTTGGTCAGAAAATGCAATTCCACATCCTGCAATTGTTCTTTGATTGCCCGGATGACGGGTGTGGTCAACACAATATCGCCGATGGAGCTCAGGCGTATGACCAAAATTTTCATTTTCGACGGGGGTTGTTTTTCATCCATTGCTATGGTTGTTACGATTTATTATTAATTATTTCCGGAATTTTGGTAATGGTTGTCCACGGGCGTGCCGTAGATGCGTAGCAGATAGTGCATCATTTTCTCGCGCGATACATCCTGCACCACCGCTTTACGGTTCAGATATTGTACAAACTGTTCCTTCTGCTCTGGGGTATAGAAACCGGCATACCGCTCGGACTGGTGCATTAAATCGTTGGCTATATAATTGTTGGGATATAAATGATAATTCTGATAGATTTGTTTGTCAATAAGTTGGCACACATGATAGAGCTTGTCGTTATTGTTCAACTCCGCCGGAATATCGTCCAATTCTTTCTGAATGGGTGTGCCGACAATCATGGTGATGTGTCCTTTAGGGGAGAAAATACCCGTTTTGATGCTCTCAAAATCTTCGCCGGGCTGTTTGTGATAAGGGCCGTTCTCGCTTAAAGCCATCTCGCGGGCCTTGAGCCGGTCGCAGGGCTCGTATTCGTATGAGATTGTCAGTGGGGTGATGTTCAGCTTCTTTAGGGTCGGTATCAGTTCCTTCTCATAGCCCATCGTCACCATCTTGAGCAATCCCTGCTTTGTGAAGTCATGACCGTCTTTGGTGCGTCCGTCGCGTTGGGCGATCCACACAGACTCGTGTTCCTCAAAGAGGCTTTTTTGGATGTAAGCGGCCAGCTGGTGAGAGTTGGCCAGCTTCTCGCGGAGCGTACCCGACCGTTTCACCAGAATCATTTTGTTGAGACGGGCTACATCCCCCAGCACAGGGGCGTTAATCAGGTTGTCACCCACAGCGATTTTGGAGGTCTTCCGTTTTTCAATAAAAAAATAGAACTCCAGCATTGCCGGGTCAAACGTGATGTCTCGGTGGTTACCGATATAGAGAAATGCCTTGTCAGGAGAGGTGTTCTCCAAGCCCGAGAAGGTGTAGCCTGTTGTATATTGGTTTACAAAGGTCTCAATCCAGCGGCGGATGAAATTGGCTTGCACCTCATCAATGCTGTGGTAATGGGCCATGTCGTTTTTCAGATCCTCGATAGAATAATCGGGAAGGCACTTCCGCATGGCATCCTGGAAGCGCGGGTCTTCCATCACCCTGCGATAGGCTTCGGGGGCTTCATCATCATAATAGGGTCTGATATCATCAAACGAATCCATTATACAATATCTATTAAAGTTGCAAAGATACAATTTTATTGACTAACTGCTCCACATCCAAATTGTCGGCTTTCAGCGTCATTTTCGCCTGTTGGTAATAGGGTTCGCGTTCTTGTAGGGTCCGATGGATATATTCGCGCAGGGCGTCATCGTCCAAAAGTTGCAGGAGCGGACGCACCTTGTTGCTATTGCGAAGCCGTTGGAAAAGGACCTCTTCAGACTGTTCCAGGTAGATGGAGGTGGCGTATGTGTTGATTTGCTGCATGGCATCTCCGAAGCAGGGTGCGCCTCCGCCGGTGGCAATCAGCACATCCGGCAGCGACAGGGTTTCTATCAGCGTTTCATACTCGCATTTCCGAAAAGCAGGTTCCCCATACTTTTGGAAAAGATGGGGAACCGAGATATGGTAACGCTCCTCCACTCTTGCGTCTAAGTCCACGAAAGCAAGATGCAGCCTGTCGGCCAGACTTCTTCCCAACGTGGTCTTGCCCGCTCCGGGGAAACCTACAATCACCACAGTGGCCATCGTTACTGAATGTTGTCCAGAATGGCTTCGATGAGGTTTTCGGCGCAGTCGGCGATGTCGGAGATGCGGGCCGGCAGCATGTAGCACGGTGTGGTGAACACCATGTTCTGCTTGTCGGAGATGACCTCCGTCTGCTGGGTGTTGATGTGTTTGGTGCCGAAGGAGGTCACGTGGTCGATAGTTTTCTCATCGTTGCCCACAGTGATGGTGATGTCGCCCAGCACCTTCGCCAGCATGACGGGTGCGATGCAAAGGGCTCCGATGGGCTTCTTCTGCTCATGGAAGGAGCGGATCAGCTGGGCCACATCTTCCCGTACGGTGCATTTTTTCCCATTGATAGCGTATGTGAACAGGTTCTTGGCCGACCCGTTGCCGCCGGGGAATACAAGGGCGTCGAAATCCTCCACGCGGCATTCGGCCAGCGGGCGGATCTTGCCGCGCGCGATGCGCGCGGCCTCCACCATCATGTTGCGTTTCTCTTCCATCACCTGGCCAGTCACGTGGTTCACCACATGGTATTGGTCGGCATCCGGAGCGAAAATGCTGTACTCACAATCGTTACGGTCAATAGCCAGAAGCGTCATCACGGATTCGTGAATTTCACTCCCGTCCAATGTGCCGCAACCGCATAATATCACTGCAAATTTCTTCATATTCTATAAGCTTAATTATTCTGCCTGTTGTTCTTCTTCCTGTGTGCCGTAGAAGAAACGCTGGAAGGCTCCACCCAAGCCAGCTGAAATCGCATTCAAGGCGTTGAATTGGGCATCCACCGCCTGACGGATTTTCTGAGCCGTACCCGTATCGCCACAGATCTCCGCCACTTGCATAATCTGACGCAACTCTTGGAAGTCGCCAGCCACCGACTGCTGGTCGAAATCCGGTTTCCGGATCTGTTTCGTGATGCTTTCATTCAAGGTCTTGGCATAAATCTCCGCCGCATGGTCAAACTTCATCTCCTTGTAGTGGGACACCAGCTCATTGGTCGGGAATTTCACATTATTCAGGAAATAATGCAGGAAGATGAAATCGTAGCGCAGGTCTTCAGCATGGAAGGCCAGTGTCTTTTCATCCTGCTTATTGTACCATCCGAACAGTTCCACCATCTCCTTCCAGATGGCTTTTGCCATCTCCATACCCTTCTTGTCAGCGGAAGGTGTGTGCAGATTGAAGTAGTCCTGCATGTAGAAAGTGCTGTTCTGCGTGTATCCGTACATATTGGACATGACAGAGACATACGGGAAGACCTCATCCGGAACAATGGCATTACCTTTATCCAACACTTGTTCGGCCTTTTCCAGATCGCCTTCGGCAGCCAATTGGCCACTCAGACGGTCGTAGATCTTGCGAATCATCGAGACCAGGCGGGTATTGTCTTCGCTATGATAGACACGCGGATCGTTAAAACCGCCCCAATCGTATGGATAGGCTTCCTTCGCGGGCGCGTTGGGGTTGTTCACACGGTCAATACGGCTATGGTCGTTGAAGACATTCATCAGATTCTCATACAAAACATCGGAATTGATGCGGCCGATGTCGGAATAGCTTTGACGCGGGGTGCGAATCGGCACCAGACGGTAGGCGAAGCCTTCCAGCTGGAAGTAATCCTCCAATCCGAGATAGGCCTCCGATCCGGTGGTCGAGGCATAGTAGATTGGACGTTCCCAGTTGTTGTTGGCGAGGATGTCCATCATGATGATGTAGGCCTTGGCAAACGGATTCACGGCATTGGTCTTCATATTCCATTCCAGACGGTCCACAATCAGGGCGGAGTCTTTAGGGCTGACCGTTCCGTTGGCGAGCACCTTGGCCTTGTCCACCTTGAGGGAGAAGCTGGCCGGCACAGCACGTCCGTTGCTTCTATATCCTTTATCCTGGGAAAGCAGAAGGATATGGCGTGTATGGTCAAATTGCGGATCCTTGATATAATCCACCAAGGCTTTCAAATCCACAAACTGGTTACCGGCGGGTTCCAGATAGAGCACGTCGCGGGTGCCATCCTTGTACTGGTCCCAGGTCATGGAGATGGGCAGCGGGTCGGAGCTGTAGGCCTTACGCTTCATCTGATCCACATACCAGCTGGTGCTCAGCAGGGAGAGGTTGCAGACGCGCACGTCCGTACGGTAGCCCTCCACCTCTTGGACGTACCAAAGCGGGAAGGTGTCGTTATCCCCCAACGTGAACAGGATGGCGTTCGGAGCACAGGAATCCAGATAATTCTTGGCAATCGCTAACGCCGTGTAGCGGTTGGAACGGTCATGGTCGTTCCAGTTCTCGTTGGCCATCACGCACGGCACGAGTCCAAAGCAAGCCACTGTGGTAAGGGCAGCACCTGCCACCTGCACCGTGTTGCTCTTCAATTTTTCAAAAAGATTGTAGATGCCCAGCACGCCGAATCCAATCCAGATGGCAAAAGCGTAGAACGAAGCGGCGAAGGCGTAGTCACGCTCACGCGGCTGGAAGGCATACATGTTGAGGTAGAAGGCAATGGCCAGACCCGTCATGATGAACAGCATGAACACCACAAAGGAATTCTGTGTGTCTTTTCTCGTCTGGAACACAATGCCGATGATGCCCAACAGCAGGGGTAGCAGGTAGTACTTGTTATGTCCCGGACGCTGCATGGCGGAAGGCTGGTCGTTCTGGTTACCCACCATAGGCTTGTCCACAAACGGGATGCCGGAGATCCAGTTGCCGTTCATGTAGTCGCCACGCCCTTGGAGGTCGTTCTGCCGACCGGCAAAATTCCACATGAAATAGCGCCAATACATGAATCCGAACTGGTATGTCTGCATGAACTTGATGTTCTGCTGCCATGTGGGTGGCACATCGCGGGCCAGCAGCCGACGGTTCTCCTTATCGGAAGGGCTGTCGCTGTTGTATCGGTTGTTCAGCCAGTTGATATATTCGCCTTTCTTTTCCGGAGACCACATTCTCGGGAAAAGCATACAACCTGCCGGATCATAGATGGGCTGGTCTTCCTTGCGGTCATTGGAAACCACATAGCGTTTGTTCACCATGTCCTTTACATAAACAGGATTGCCGTCCTTGGCACCAATTACACGGGTGTTATAGGTCTGTCCGTGGAACAAGGGGTTGGAACCGTATTGTTCACGGTTGAGGTAGGCTAACAACGCCACAGCATCTTCCGGATTGTTCTCGTCGATGGTCGGATTGGCGTTGGAACGGATCACCAGGGTGAAGAAGGTGGAATAGCCGATCAGGAGCATCGTAAAGCAGAATGTGCCGAGCAACAACGTGGGTTTACTCTTGCGGTAGCCGTACCAGATGCCCCAGGCTATCAAGGCTGCAATCAGCAGGAAGAAGAAGATGGTGCCGGAGTTGAAAGGCAGATGCAAGCCGTTGACGAAGGCTAGGTCGAACTTGCCGGCCAGGTTGACCACCTGCGGGATGATGCCCCAGAGGATCAGGCCCAGCAGCACCACCGAGATGCCAAGGGACAGGAACACGCCCCATTCGGCCTTCGATTTCAGCGTGCCTCTCTTGGCGCACAGCACGAACAGAGGCACGGTAATCAGTGCCCAGATGGCCAGCATCCAGATGGGAGGGCAGAAGAAGGCGAAGAAGAAGGAGATGATGGCGAAGGAGAGCACGGCACCCATGCCGGTAGCTTCTTTGGAGAGCTTGTAATAGACAATCAGCACGATGGCGGGCAGGGTCAGCAAGTTCAGCAAGTGCACACCGATGGAGAGGCCCACCAGATAGGCAATCAGCACAATCCATCGGTTGGGGTTGGTGCCGACCTTGGGATGGTCGTACTCCTCGTCCCATTTCAGGATGCACCAGAACACCAAAGCCGTGAAGAACGACGACATGGCGTAAACCTCACCTTCCACAGCCGAGAACCAGAAAGTGTCGCTGAAAGCGTATGCCATGGCTCCCACGAGGGCGGAGCCCAATACGGCAATAAAGCGCGGGGTGTTCAGCTCCCCATATTTGGCCACGAGCTTGCGGGCCAAACGCACGATGGTGAAATAGAGCAGCATGATGGTCAGGCCACTGCACACCGCCGACATGCAGTTGATGCAGAAGGCCACCTTCGTGACATCACCGCCAGCGAACAGCGAACAGATACGTCCGATGATTTGGAAGGTGGGTGCCCCAGGAGGGTGTCCCACTAAGAGTTTTGACGTGGTAGCGATGTATTCACCGCAGTCCCACCAAGACACAGTCGGCTCCGCCGTCATGATATACACAGCAGAAGCCACAACACCTATGATCAGACCAAGGATTGTGTTAATCAGTTTTTGTGTTTTATTCATTATTGCTAAGTTTTTTGATATTTGCTTTTGAGTTTTGGCTATTGGCTAACAGCTAAATTACCGGGAGGCAGCTTTGAACTGCTGCAGAAAACGGACATCGTTCTCGAAATAGAGGCGGATGTCATTGGTTCTGTATTTGAGCATGGTCATGCGTTCGATGCCGAGACCGAAAGCGAAGCCACTGTATTTCTTGCTGTCTATGCCGCAGTTTTCCAACACGTTGGGGTCAACCATGCCGCAACCGAGGATTTCCACCCAGCCGGTGTGTTTGCAGAGGTTGCAGCCCTCGCCGCCGCAGATGTAGCATGAGATGTCCATCTCGGCTGACGGCTCGGTGAAGGGGAAATAGGAGGGACGGAGACGGATGCGAACGTCGGGACCGAACATACGCTGGGCGAAATAGAGGAGGGTTTGTTTCATGTCGGCGAAGGAGACATTCTCGGCCACGTACAGACCTTCCACCTGGTGGAAGATGCAGTGGGCTCGGGACGTGATGGCCTCGTTGCGGAACACACGTCCCGGGCATATCACGCGGATGGGCGGCTGCTGGTTCTCCATCGTGCGCACCTGCAACGAGGAGGTGTGCGTGCGGAGCAGCACGTCAGGATGCAGCTCTACGAAGAAGGTGTCCTGCATGTCGCGGGCGGGGTGCTCCTCCGGGAAGTTCAACGCGGTGAACACGTGCCAGTCGTCCTCAATGTCTGGCCCGGTGACCGCCGTGAAGCCGATGTCTTCGAAGATGCGGCGCACCTGGTTCATCATAATGGAGATGGGATGCATGGATCCTACGGGGATGCTGTCAGATGGGCGCGTCACGTCAGCGATGGTGTGTTGCGCACCCTGCGAGGCCTCCATGGATTCCTTGCATGCATCAAAACGCTGTTGGGCCTTGTCCTTCAGCTCGTTCACCAGCTGCCCGAACGACTTGCGCTCCTCGGGGGCGATGTTCTTGATTTCAGCAAACAAAGCCTGAATCTCACTTTTCTTGCTCAGAAACTGGAGCCGGAATTGTTCCAGGGTCTCTGCATTTTCAATCTTGAATTTTTCTATTTCCGCTTTGATTTCGTCAATGGACTTCATTCTTCTATTTTTCTTTTAAATTTTTGTTCTTTCCGATTTTTGAGACGCCATAATATGACGTCTCTATTCTATTTGTCCTTCACGAATCCTTTTATTCCACGATGGTCGCACGAATAATCTTGATGTCCGTGGTGGGTCTGTCGGCGCCGTCCTTGGGTTGGGACGCGATTTTGTCCACCACTTCCATGCCGGAGACTACCTCGCCAAAGACCGTATAGTCGCCATCCAGGAAGGGGGCACCGCCGATGGTGGAATAGATGTGGCGTTGTTCGGCATTGAATTTCTTGCCCATTCTCTGCTCGTACATGTCGAGTTTGACATTGTCGTAAACGGAGCCGTCCACAATGTAGAACTGCGAGCCGGAAGAGGCCTTGGCCGGATTGTTGTCGCGGGCGGCGGCCACGGCACCACGTTTGTGGTAAAGCGTCGGCACGAACTCGGCGGGAATCCGATAGTCAGGACCGCCCATACCTAAGCGCTGGCCCGGCTTGGCCGTCTTGGAGTCCGGATCACCTGTTTGTATCATAAAACCTTTGATAATACGATGGAAAAGCACACCATCGTAATAGCTCTCTTTCACCAGCTTGATGAAGTTGTCGCGATGCTGGGGAGTCTCGTTGTACAAGGCAATGGTGATGTTGCCCATGGAAGTTTCAATCTTTATCTGTGTCATTTTGTCTGTTTTTGTTTCTTCTTTTTTCGTTTCCGTTTGAACCGCATCAGCCTGTTTTTTCTGCTCCGGCTCATTTTTCTTTTGTGAAGAACATGCCACTAAGGTGGTAATAGTCAATAAAATAATAATAAAATTCAGTTTCTTCATAAATCCGAACATTAAAACGGCAAAGATACAAAAAATATGCATTTGCCTGTTGAAACTTTTGGGTGATTATTTTGGGACTATCAGGAGGCAAAGACAATCAATTTTTGTATTTTTGCCCCGCCTTTGCCCCATAGGGCTCTGGTATCTGACATAATGACTGCAGTGAAGAGTAAACATATTGCCATTCTGATGTTTCTGCTCGTCGTGGCCCTTTCTGGGGTCGCACAGACGGGCGGGCGTATGATTTATAACTTCCTCAACTTTAGTTATTCGTCGCGGCAGATGGCGCTGGGCGGGAATCTGATATCCGTTTACGATGACGATGCCTCCCTGATCGGGATGAATCCTTCCTATATCGGCGAGCGGCACAGCAACACCCTGTCGATGAACATCACCGACTATTTCGCCAACAGTTGCTACACCTCCGGCCTCTACTCCTACACCTTCCCCAAGGCGGGCAGCTTCACCGCCTCCATGATGCATGTGGGATATGGGAAGTTTCAGGGTGCCACGGAGGAGGGTGTGGAGACAGGACCCTTCTATGCCGGCGATTTTGCACTCGCATTGGGCTGGGGCCGCGAACTCTCCCCGAACTTCACCATCGGTGCCAATTGGAAGCTGGTTTATTGCACCTACGAGCGATACAGCTCCTTTGGCATGGCCGTGGACGTGGCCGGCAGCTACCATCACCCCGACAAACAGCTCTCTCTGACATTGTTAGTCAAGAATGTGGGCTCAGAGATGAAGACCTTTGCGCCCGGGAAAGTGGGTCTGCCTCCGTTCGACATCCAGTTTGCCCTTTCCCAGCGGCTCAAGCATGTGCCCATCCGCTATCACATCTCGCTGCATGACCTTTATCGCTGGAACATGAACTACTACGGCAAGGATAATCCGTTTTTGGAAACCGATGCATTCACCAATGAACTGATTTACCCCTCCAAGGCGGCGCAATTTTTCGACAATTTCTTCCGGCATTTTGTCTTCGGTATCGAAATTGAACCCTCCAAATATTTCTCGCTGCAGTTCGCCTATAACCACAACATCCATCAGGAAATGAAGGTTACAGCCCGTCGCTCCTTAGCAGGATTCTCTTACGGCTTTAACATCCAGGTAAAAGGCATCTACCTCGGATTCGCACGGTTGCATTATGCGCCTGGGGCCACTCCCAACTGCTTCAACCTCGGCCTCAATTTCGGGGAGCTCTCACAGCTGCATCAGAATCATAAGATGAAAAAACTCCAACGGGGTTCTTAACCTTTTTTAACAACAAAAAACAATACACATGATTCCTTTTTCCCCTCCCCATATTGACGATGCGATTATTGAGGAAGTGGTGGCCGCTCTCCGTTCGGGATGGATCACTACAGGACCACGCACCAAGGCCTTCGAGCAAAAGATTGCCCAATATTGCGGAATCCGGCGTGTGCTGAACGTCAGTTCCGCCTCCGCAGGCCTGGAGCTCATCCTCCGCTGGTTCGGTATCGGCCCTGGCGACGAGGTCATCGTGCCCGCGTACACCTACACCGCTACCGCGGAAGTAGTGCTGCACTGCGGAGCCAAACCCGTGATGGTGGATGTGGACGACGATTTCCTCATCACCGCCGACAACATCCGCAAGGCCATCACTCCGAACACGAAAGTCATTATCCCAGTGGATATTGCAGGTCTTCCGTGCGATTATGATGACATCAATCAACTGGTAAACGAGCCATCCGTACGGCAGCAGTTCCGTCCTGCCAATGAGGTGCAACGCCAGCTGGGTCGCATTCTGATCATGTCCGATGCCGCCCATTCATTAGGAGGGTGGTATAGGGGACGGCGCACCGGTTCCCTCACTGACATCACCGTCTTCTCCTTCCATGCGGTCAAGAATCTGACCACGGCGGAGGGTGGGGCCATCTGTCTGAACCTGCCTGAGCAGTTCGACGCGGATGCCCTCTACCAGGAGCTCTGCACCTTTTCGCTACACGGCCAGTCCAAGGATGCGTTGGCGAAGACCAAGCCTGGAAACTGGCGCTACGATGTCTCCTGCGCGGGTTACAAATGCAACATGACCGACATCGCCGCTGCCATCGGGCTGATTGAAATCGACCGTTACGACAGTCTTATCCTCCAACGGCGGCGCAAGATCTTCGAGGCTTATACCCAAGCCTTCAAAGACGATGATCGTTTTCAGATTCCTGAGTATGAAACGCTTGTCAAAACATCATCTTTCCATGTGTATGCCTTGCGCCTGTGCCACGCAGACGAGGCCCGTCGCGATGCGGTTATCCAGCGCATCTTCGACCAGGAGGTGAGCGTCAACGTGCATTTCATTCCTCTCCCGATGCTGACTTGCTATAAAAAACTCGGTTACGATATTCGGAACTACCCTGTTACCTACGATAACTATTCCCGCGAAATAAGCCTGCCTGTCTATTATGACCTTTCCGACGAACAGGTGGAGCTGGTCATCGAAGCGGTGAAAAAGGCGGCAGATGCAGAGTAAACAAGATGCCAAATGACATCTTCGGGAATGTGCGTAACCATTACACTTCAACAGGAATCTATTGTAAAACACATAAAAAAAGGCAACAATATAGAAGTTGACCTGTCGTTATCCCCATGGCATCACAGGATACCAATTATCATAGCTGAATAATTTGTTTTTCACCTATGATTGAGCGGAAACCAACAATTTCTCATTGTCCGCACATCCGTGCGGACATAGTAAAACTCCCCTTCTATTTTAGAAGGGGTGGCCGTAGGCCAGGGTAGTAATATAATGCAACAGAATACCTTATTATGAAAAAAACGACAATCATCAACGGCATTATAATCAAGGAGCACCCCGTCTATAATCTCCCCACGAATTCAGAACTGTCAGGCCATGCACGCAAGAACCGGAAGGCGGGCAATATGGCCGAAATCGTCTTTTGGCTACAGGTGCACCGGAAACTGTTCCACGGGCTCGATTTTGACAGACAGAAAGTCATCGGGATCTACATTGTTGATTTCTATGTAAAAAGTCTCGGATTGGTTGTGGAGGTAGACGGCGGCTCCCACAACGAAAAGCTGGATTATGATGCACGGCGCGACGAATTCTTGGAAGGGCTTGGATTAAACGTGTTCCGCACGACGGACTACGATGTCCTGCAACATGTGGATTTGGTGTTGGGAGACTTGGAAGACTACATTGTCAAACATTATGGAAATGAAGAGAATCCATAAGGAATGATATCCCATATTAACTACCCCGCCCTTCGGGCACCCCTTCTAAAAATTAGAAGGGGAGTTGGTTTCGTGCGGCACTGAGGTGCCACGAATATCATAAACAATGGAAAAATGCCGTCATAATCCTCTTGGGTCAATATCTATATCATTTCATAAAAAAAATCAGCACCCACGCGAATGCAGGCGCTGATCGAACAATAGGATGTTTAGCTGATATCTATGCCGTTGTTACATCGCGATGGAACACCAGTGGGAAGCTTATAGTTGTATTTTCGTCATTGGCGTTGGCAAACTGCATGTTGATAGTAATGGTATCGGCGTTGTCATCATAGATAAAGACAATCTGATAGTTGATGGGGGCGCCGTTCTCATCGGTGCCAACAGCCGTCAAAGTGCCCGTGTGCGTGGTAGCGTCATAGACGTATGCAAGATCCATATGCTCAATTTCCTCGTTAGTGTAGCCTCCTGCCACTTGAGCTACATTAATAATGCTTATGTTGTCACTGAAGGTGATGTGTGCAAAATCCTGGTCGAAGTTGAGGTGGAAAACCATCGTGGTGTCGAAGCCATCCGGAAATTGACAACCATAATCACTGAGGGTTGAGTCCGTCAAAGCGTAGATAAAATCGCCGAGGGAGAGGGTGGCCGTCCAATCGGTGCCGATGAGGTCGGCGGTGGTCGTCACTTTGGCGTTATTCCCATTGTTCCCATTTCCATTGTTTCCATTAGGAGAGACTTCCTCTTTCTGACAAGAGGCAAAGCAGAGCGCGATAGCGGCTACTACGATTGCAAAGATGTTTTTTTTCATACCTTAAATTTTTAGTTTGTTTATTGAAAGATTCGTTTTTTCAGCTATAAGAACGTAACATGAAGACGAAAAACTACAGCCATAAAAAATTTTTTATTTCCTGTCAAATTGCAATTGATAGACGATGTCCCCTTCTTCGGTGCCGAGGTCTGCTCGTGACATAATCAAGGTGTTGTCGGTAATCCAATTGACATCCCAGCAAGTGCCGTTTGGCAAGAGATCACTACTGAGTTTTCCATCTGTCGAAAGGGTCCACGTGGAGGTTTCCGTAGCGGTAGTGCCATCCATTCCAGTGATAGACAATGTTATAGTACCATCATCATAAAAGGTGTAATACATAGAGCCACCGCCATCCTCCGGAACGTAGAGGTCGCTGCCTGTCAAGGTGCCATTCGGACCGATATGGTTCACCACCGAGCAGGTGAAATGCCACGTGCCGACAATGGTACTGGAGGTACTTGTGGGCGGTGCTGTGGCGTAGGCCATGCCGTTCCATGTGCCGTTGTCGTAGGAGACAACGACCGTGCGTCCCTCTTTTTCCATCTTTTTCATCCAGGCCTTCATCTCTTCGCGATTGGTGGTGCTGAATGTTATGGCAGCCTTGCTGCCTTGCAATCCATGGTTCTGAAGGTACGTTGTCTGGCTCATGTTGTAAAAAGTCACCTTCTTGCCGCCCCGGGCTTGGTCGCAGAGCACATCCACCAAAACATCCCATTCGCCTTCCGTTGCCAAAGTCTGGCGGGCTTCGCTGTTCCCGACCGTGTAAATGATAGTCCGTTCTCGGGGTTCGTTGTTGATTTTGTTGCCTCCCTGGTTGTTGGTTTTTTCACAGGCCATGAAGATCATGATCAATACCGCTGACAAAGCGGTGAATCTCAGTGTTTTTTTCATATATACGAGTTTTATTTTGCTTGTTTCATATTATTTAGCTGGTAATCAAGCAGGGCATCGTATTGCGATTCTGTATTGATACGATAGAACGCTATGGTACGGCGTGTAGGAGAGGCCACCACACGCAAGACGGGGACACTCGACCATTTCACGCGCTGTGCCGGTTTATCAATATCGCCAAGCCAACTCACCGAGCCGTTTTCACTCTTGATATTCAATTCTTTAGATAATTGTTGCCATGTCGCGTCATCATCGGCCACTATTATCACAACATCAACACGTTCGCTTTCGTTGAGTTTGAAACCGCTCACTTGTGCCACGGTGAGATTCTGCCTCGAAGCGTAGGTCTTGTACAGGCCGCTTTGTGCCATGGCCACTATCGGGAGCAGCAGCATTAATAAAATTATCAGTCGTTTCATTATTCCAGAAGCATTTCTGCGGCCAAGGAGGCCCATTGCGCATCGGTGGTGCCGACGCGGTTACAATATACTTTTTCATAATTCCGGGAATGGTGCAGTTGCGTGGTGAACAGCGACATAGCCACTGTCACAACAATCAAAAGAGCCGCCACCATGCTGACCACGCGGCGTTGCTTCTGCCTCCAGAGGGGGTATTCTGCAGCCAGCCGCTTACCATAGCCTTCAGCCTCAGCCCGTTGCCATAACATATCAAATTCGTTTTCTGTCATATTTCCATTGATTTTCTTAATTTCTCTTTGATTCTCACCAGTCTCACGCTCACATTCTTCTCTGTGATCCCTATTTGTTCCCCGATCTCCTTGTAGTTGTAACCTTCCAGTTGCATCCGTACAATTGAGCGGTCGGGTTCGTCAAGCTGGGCAATCCTCTCGTGCAATTCCCGCAGCAGACTGCGATCCTCGTCCACTTCCTCATAGTCCTCCGGCAGCGCTTCGGTCTCCTTCACGCGCCGCAGGCAGTCAATTATAGCATTGCGCCCTATCTTCCAAATTAACGCCGTCTGTTGCAAGGCAGGCAGGGAGAGCAACCGTTCTCTGTCGCGCCACAACGCTACGGTGGCCTCCTGCAACAGGTCGTCAATTTCCAGTCCCCGCCGGCTGAAATGTCGGCTGAGCGAGAAAAGCAATCCCCTGTGGCGATGGAGCATAGCTTCGAAAGGATCCAGTGGTTTCACAAATATAATAACGTAAGAACCCCCCAAAAAACTACATGGGAACAAGAAAAAATAAAAAAAAATTTCTCCCATCCGATAATTCTTTTTTATTATCTTTGCACCTATTGAAAAACAACAACATAAATTTTATAACAACATGGATATTACCAAATTAGATCAAATGGTGGACTTGGTGAAGTCCAAACCGAGAAAGAGATTGGTGGCAGCCAATGCCAATGATGAACACACCATCCAGGCCGTCAACGCCGCCGTGGACTTGGGTGTGATTGACGCGACCTTGGTAGGCGACACCGCCGCTATCGAGCAAGTTTGCAAAACGCTGAACATCGACATCAATAAATTCAAGATTATCCACGAGACGGTTGACACGAAGGCCGCCGCCATGAGCTGCGACCTCATCAACAATGGCGAGGGCGACATCCTGATGAAGGGACTGCTCCCCACCGACAAATACATGCGTGCCATCCTCAACAAGGAGCGTGGCCTCTGTCCGCCCAACGCCACCCTGTCGCATGTGGCCGTGATTGAGAACCCCGTCTACCACAAGCTGCTTATTGTGGGCGACGTGGCCATCATCCCGCTTCCCGACCTGAAGCAAAAGCAGGTAATTCTCCGCAACTTAGTGAACACAGCCAAGGCCATCGGCATCGCGAAGCCCAAAGTGGCCCTGATCTGCGCCACCGAGCAGATGCTGGCCGGTATGCAGGCCTGCGTGGATGCCGCCCTCATCGCCAAGATGGCCGAACGCGGCCAGATTGGTGGAGCTTACGTGGATGGTCCACTTTCTCTCGACATTGCCATTGACAAGGAGACTGCTGAAATCAAGAAGCTGAAGAGCGATGTGGCCGGAGATGCCGACTGTTTGCTCTTCCCCAACATTGAGAGCGGCAACGTATTCTACAAATGCTGCACCAAGTTCAACCACGCTGAGATCGGTGCCATCCTGATGGGTGCCAAGGTTCCCTGTGTGCTCTCCTCTCGCGGCGACAGCGCCAAAACGAAACTCTACTCCATTTCGTTAGCCGCCCTGCTGGCTAAATAAACCCCTACAACACGCCCAGCCATGCCCGACGCACTCAGTTTCCTCAACTTCCGACTGATCGATATCCTCGACATCCTGATCGTGGCCATCCTCTTGTACGAGTTGTACAAACTCACCAAGGGAACCGCCGCTGTCAAGCTGTTCTGGATTATCGCCCTGTTCTATGTGATTTGGAAGGCCGTGGCCTATCTCCATTTCACCCTGCTGTCGGAACTGTTGGGTGAGGTCATCAACGTGGGCATCCTGGCCATCATCATTCTCTTCGCGCCGGAGATACGCAAGTTCCTGCTCTTCATCGGGGACGGGCGTCTTTTGCGCTTTTTCAATGAAAAGTTGGGTCGCAAGGAGGATTCCGACACCTATCGGAATGAGATTGAGGCCGTGCGCGATGCGTGCCACAATATGTCGGCCACAAAGACGGGTGCCCTTATCATTTTTGCCCGAAAGACCCCGCTGGACGAGTTCCTCGAAACGGGTAAGAAGCTGGATGCCCTGCCCAATTCGGAACTTTTGGAGAACATCTTCTTTAAAAACAGTCCGTTGCACGATGGAGCCGTCATCATCAAGGACCATCGTATCGCGGCGGCACGCTGCATACTGCCGGTGTCCAAGAATCCGAACCTCCCACAGGAGGTGGGTCTCCGCCACCGGTCTGCCCTCGGCTCCACTGAGCTGACCGACGCCATCGCTGTCATCGTTTCCGAGCAGACGGGGAAAATCTCCATCTGCAAGGAGGGCCAGATGACCCGCGACCTCACGGACTCCTCCCTGCGTCAAATGCTTCTTGAGAATCTTACCAAAGATTAGACAATATTATTTAATAAAACAACAATTAAAAAAGAGACATGAAAAAATTCGTATGCAAAGTTTGCGGTTTCGTCTATGAAGGCGACACGCCCCCCGAAAGATGCCCTCAATGCAAACAACCCGCCGATAAATTCGAAGAAGTTAAGGAAGACGGCGAACTGACCTTCGCCACCGAGCACGTCATCGGCGTGGCCAAGAGCTCCGACGAGGAGACGATCAAGGACCTCAACGCTCCTTTCATGGGTGAAGCCACGGAAGTGGGCATGTACTTAGCCATGAGCCGTCAGGCCGACCGTGAAGGCTATCCCGAAGTGGCCGAGGCCTTCAAACGCTACGCCTTCGAGGAGGCCGAGCACTGCGCCAAATTCGCTGAGCTTCTGGGCGATGTGGTCTGGGACACCAAGACCAACCTGGAGAAGCGTATGATGGCTGAAAGCGGTGCCTGCGCCGACAAGATGCGCATTGCCAAACGCGCCAAGGAGATGAATTGGGACGCCATCCACGATACCGTCCACGAGATGGCCAAGGATGAGGCCCGTCACGGCCAGGGATTCCAAGGCCTGTTCAACCGCTATTTCAAAAAATAACCCTAATTCATAACATTTCAACGGGATGCACCCTTGGCGCATCCCGTTTTTTAATTCATACCCCTATGCGATTCCTGTGGCTCACCAGCCAATCCCCTTACATGAACCTGGCCACCGAGGAGTATCTGCTGAAAAATTCAGAAGAGGATATCTTCATGCTGTGGCAGAATGACGATTCCGTCATCATCGGGCGGTACCAGAACGCCCTCGCGGAGATTGACACGGACTTCGTGAAGCAACACCACATCACCGTGGCCCGGCGACTGACCGGCGGCGGGGCCGTGTTCCACGACCTCGGCAACCTCAACTTCACCTTCATCCAAAACATCCAGTCCCACGAAAAGGAAATCAACTTTCTGCGCTACCTACAGCCCATTGTGGACGCCCTTTGCTCGTTGGGGGTGCCGGCCTCCTTCTCGGGGCGTAACGACATCGTCATCGACGGCAAGAAGATCTCGGGCAACGCCATGACCTTCTACGGCAACCGGGCCCTGGAACACGGCACTCTGCTCTTCTCCACCCTGCAGTCCAAGCTGGCGGGTGCGCTGAAGGCAGACCCGATGAAGTTCAGCGACAAAGCTGTGAAGTCGGTGCGCAGCCGCGTGACCAACATTTCCGAGCATCTGCCCCAGCCCATGGATGTGCTCTCTTTCAAAGATTATCTGATGCGGTTCGTCATGCAGCCCTATGGCATCAGCGAGCCGGACCGTCTCACACCCGCCGAGGAGGCCGCCATCCGCGAGTTGGAACGCACCAAGTTTAGCACATGGGAGTGGAATTACGGGAAATCGCCGCAATACGCTTTTTCGAAAAAGACGAAAACCAATGGGGGCATTATCCAAGCCTTGATGGACGTGCAAAACGGCCATATCCGGAGTGTACGTTTCTTTGGCGACTTCTTCTCCACCAAAGATCCGGACGAGCTTGCCGACCTGCTCATCGGGCAGCCGCACGAGCGCGCAGCGATAGCCCATCTGCTGGACACGGTGGCCGTTAGCGACTACCTGAACAACGTCACCGCCGAAGAACTACTTGATTTACTAACGTAAAGGCAAGAAAAAAGGCGGAACACGAAGATGTTCCGCCTTGGAGGTCTCTTCCAGATTCGAACTGGAGTCAACGGTTTTGCAGACCGGTACCTAACCACTCGGCCAAGAGACCATTCGTTTGAGGCGGCAAAGATACACTTTTTTTTGATATGCCGGTGCTTTTTGCAAAAATTTCTCCTTTATAGCAATCAAGTTTGATCGCAAAAATCTAGAAAATTCAGAAAGGGAATAAGAAAAAGTTTTACCGCAACTCCATCCGCACTACATTCTCCACATGCTGGGTATGCGGGAACATGTCCACAGGCTGTACGGCCGTCACCTTGTAGGTACTGTTCAGCAGGGTAAGGTCGCGGGCCTGCGTGGCGGGGTTGCAGCTCACATACACGATGCGCGGTACCCGCAACTTGACTAACATCTGCAGCACATTGGGGTGCATGCCGGCGCGCGGCGGGTCGGTGATGATGACATCCGGACGACCGTGCTGCGCGATGAAGTCGTCGGTGAAGATCTTGGCCATGTCGCCCACCACAAATTCCGCATTGTGGATCTGGTTGCGCTCGCAGTTGATGCGGGCATCGTCCACGGCGGAGTCCACGTACTCCACCCCAACCACCTTTTTCGCCTGATGGGCGACGAAATTGGCTATGGTGCCGGTGCCGGTGAAGAGGTCATACACCACCTCATCGGGCTGGATGGCGGCAAAATCACGCACCACACTGTAGAGGACGTATGCCTGGTCGCTGTTGGTCTGGTAGAAGGATTTGGGCCCGACCTTGAAGTAAAGATCCTCCATTTTCTCCATGATGTGGTCGTTACCCTTGAACAAATGGAAGGGCAGGTCGAAGACGGCATCGTTCACCTTGGTGTTGACCATATATATTAAAGAGGTGATTTCCGGGAAACGGTCGGCGAGGGCGTTCAGCATCTTTTCAACATTCTCATTGAAAACGGAGACAATCATTACCACCATGAGGTCGCCGGTGGAGGCGGTGCGGATGATGAGGTTGCGCAGCACGCCTTCGCGGGCGCGCGGGTCGTAGAAGGTGATGCCGTGTTCCATGGCGTAGGCTTTGAGGAACAGACGGATGTCGTTGCTTGGAGCCGTCTGCAGCCAGCAATGGTCGATGTCGAGGATCTTGTCGAACATGCCGGGGATGTGGAATCCGGCGCAGCGCATCTCAAACGGCTCCCCCGCTTTCATACGGGCCATGTCCGCATACGAAAGCCATCGCATGTTGGAGAAGGTGTATTCCAACTTGTTACGATAGTAGTATTGTTTCTCCGAACCCAAAATCGGCCGGAGCTCCGGATATTCGAATTTGCCGAGGTGGCGGAAATTGTCATCCACCTGTTTCTGTTTGTATTCCAACTGCTTGGCGTAGTCGAGCATCTGCCATTTGCAGCCGCCGCACACGCCGAAGTGCGGGCAAGGGGGTACTACACGGTCGGGAGAGGGCTGCCGCACCGCCAGCAGGTTGGCTTCGGCATAATGGTGCTTTTTCTTGAATATCTCCACGTCCACCCGGTCGCCGGGAACGGCGTAGGGGACAAAAATGGTCAGACCGTCCAGCTTGGCTACGGCCTTGCCCTCCGCACCGGCGGAGAGAATTTCCAGATCTTCGATGGTATAACGTTTGAATGACATAATCGGGTGGATGAGGGGGTGGTTGTATGGTTCGTGATGTTCGTAATGTTTATAATGTTTATAAGGTTTTCGGTCTATAATCTATAATCCCTGGTCTAAAGTATCTGCTCTCCAGTCTTAAGTCTGATAAAACCCCATCTCGTCCAGATATTGCCATACTTTTGGGGGGAGCATGTAGCGCACGGCCTTGTTTTGTCGGAGGTTTTCCCGAATCAGGGTGGAGGAAAGCTCAATCAGCGGGGCATCCACGAAATGGATGCGAGGGCCTTCCCTGTATTCTCCAGCGTCATATCCCGGACGGGGATAGACGTAAAGGTCGTAATTTTCCAGAATCCAGTCGTAGTTCAGCCACTTGTAGATGGTCTGCAGGTTGTCTTCCCCCATGATGAGGGCGAACTCCCGCTGGGGGTATTTCTCTGCCAGATGCACTAAAGTGTGGCACGTGTACGAGGGTTGGGACAGGGCGAACTCCACGTCGCTGGCCCGGAAACGGTCATCATCTTCCACAGCCAGGTTGACCATGTGGAGCCGCTGCCAGTCATCTAACAAAGAGGTCTTCTCTTTCAGTGGGTTGCGGGGTGATACGACGAACCAGAGCTCTTCGAGGTCGGAATGCTCCAGCATATATTCGGCAATGATTAAATGACCGATGTGAATGGGGTTGAAGGATCCGAAATAAAGGCCTGTCTTGCGCATAGGGGGTCGTTTTTTAACGGGACAAAAGTACGAAATTTAGCGGTTGGATTCCACCAGCTTCATCAAATCTTCTGGCTTCTCGATGATGATATCGGCGCCGGCATTCTCCAGCTCTGTTCGTGGACGGTAGCCCCACAGCACGCCCACGGCCCGCACGCCAGCCCGGTGCGCTGTTTCCATATCCACGGCGGAGTCGCCCAAATACAACGCATCTTCCACACCACATCCTGTAGCGGTTAGGATGTCGGCAACCACGGCCGGGTCGGGCTTGACCGGAACGCCCGGGCGCTGTCCGAAAAGGGCATCCCATCGGATGGTGGGGAAAAGGTTTGCCATAAGCGGTGCCACCGCCTCATGCACCTTGTTCGTTGCCACCGACAGTTTCACCCCACGGTCCTGGAGTTGAGTCAAGACTTCCGTGATGCCTTGATATACTGTAGTTTTATCATGCATGTGCTCCGTATAATATGCCAAAAACTCTTTTAAACAGGGGTTTATAAATTCAGGCGTTTTTTTCCCTTCGGGTAGGATGCGTTCGATGAGCTTGGTCATCCCGTTGCCCACAAAGTAGCGGTAGGCATCCACTGGATGTGTCGGAAAACCATGGGCGGCCAATATGTGGTTGGCAGCATCCGCTAAGTCTTCAAGGGTATTGAGCAACGTGCCGTCCAAATCAAAGATGATGAGCTTAGGCATGGCTAAAACACAAATGGGGAATCAAAATCTTTCAGAAAGGCACCGGTGAGGTCCTTGGGTGAGGTCAGCGGATGCTCCACCTGCCAATCGATATGTAGGTCGGGGTCGTCGAAACGGATGCTGCCTTCCGATTCCTTATGATAGAAATTGGAGCATTTGTAGAAGAACAGGGTGTTGTCTTCCAGGGCCGCGAACCCGTGCGCGAAGCCCGCAGGGATGTAGAACTGCCGGAAGTTATCGGCGGTCAGCAGCACCGAAAAGTATTGCCCATAGGTGGGGCTTCCTTTTCGGATATCCACGGCAAAATCCAGAGCAGCACCGTTGAGGATGCGCACCAGCTTGGCTTGTGCGTAGGGGGGACGCTGGAAATGAAGGCCGCGCACCACCCCCTTCTGCGAACACGACTGGTTGTCCTGCACCCAGTTCTCCCGGATGCCGGCTTCTGCCAAGGTCTTCTCATTATAACTCTCAAAAAAGTAGCCGCGGTCATCGTGAAACACTTTCGGTTCCAACACAATCAAACCCGGAATCGGCGTTGTTATGATTTGCATATTTAACTTTTTATTCTAAAAAAACATTTCCGACAAAAATCAATCTTCGGAATCGTCGGCGATGAACTGCTGGTACTCGGCCAGGAAGCGTGCCTTCGACAGGAATCCGAGATACTGCCGGTCGCGGGTGATGACTGGCATGTTGAAATTACCCGTCTTATTGAACTTTTCCAACACCTCTGCCGCCGACTCATCCTCATAAATAAATTCTTCGGGTTCTATCATCAGATCCTCCACCCGTACCAGGTCGTAAAGTTCCGGCTTGAAAATCACCTCCCGATGGTCGTCCATCACAAGAAGGCCCGAGAAGATGTTGCCGTCTTTCACCACCACAAAGAGGTTGCGGCGGCAATGGGCAATCGCATCCGTATAGGTGCGCAGGGTGCTGTGCGCAGGGATGGTGCTTATATTCGTGTCCAAGATCTTCTGCCATTGCAGTTTCTTCAAGGCAAAACGGTCTTTATTGTGGGTCTTGAGGTTGCCCTTTTCCGCCAGCGGGCGGGTATAGACCGAGTATTTCTCAAACGGATTGGTGCAGATGTAAGAGCAGGCGGCTGTGATCATCAGCGGGATGAGCAGCGAATAGCCTCCGGAGAGTTCTGCAATCAGGAACATGGCGGTCAGCGGGGCCTGCATTACGCCCGTCATCACGCCGGCCATGCCTGCGAGGATGAAGTTGACCACCGGAAAATGGATGCCTGTGAAGAAATGGGCCACAGAGGAAACCAGAAAGCCCGTGAATGCCCCGATGAAAAGCGTGGGGGCGAACACACCGCCCACACCGCCAGCCGCTGTGGTGAACGTAGTGGCGAACACCTTCATCAGGATGATGCCGGCTATGCCCGCAAAGAAGAGCACGCTGTTGGTGTTCGGTATGCCGAAGGGCGCATTGCGGAATAATGCTGCGTAGTCGCCATGTATCAGCAGGTTGATGCTGTCGTAACCTTCCCCGTAGAATACTGGGAAGAGGAAAATCAGTGAGCAGAGCAGCAGTGATCCCACCACCGCCTTAAGCCAGGGATAACGCAGTTTCCGCATCATCCGGTCCAACATGCGCGACACCCGCAGGAAATAGACGGAGACCAGTCCGCATAGCAAACCCAGCACGATATAGAGTGGGATATTCGTGATGAAGAACTCGTGGGTGGCCCCGATGGTGAACATCACGTCTCTCCCTAAAAAGAACATGGACATGACCGTGCCGGTGGCCGCGGAAATGAGCAGCGGCAGGATGGCACTTCCCGTCAAATCCAGCATCAGCACCTCGAAGGTGAAGACAATGGCCGCAATAGGGGCTTTGAAAATGGCCGCCATGGCCGCTGTGGAACCACACGCTAGCAGCAGTGTGGTCTGCTTGGCGTTCAGATGGAAGAATCGGCCCAGATTCGAGCCGATAGCCGATCCGGTGAGAACCATGGGTGCCTCCAATCCCACAGAGCCGCCGAACCCCACCGTCAGCGCACTTGACACCATCGAGGAATAGACGTTGTGGAATCTCAATTTGCCGTCGCTTTTGCAAATCGATTTAAGTACGATGCTGACCCCGTGGCTCAAATCATCACGTACCACTTTCTTTACAAACAAGATAGTTAGAAAGATGCCTATCGGAGGGAATATCAGATAGATGTAGTTGATGCTGTTGCCTGTGAAAGTGTGGCTGAGCATTGTGGTGGTGAAGTGCAGCAGGTTTTTGATGACGATGGCCGCCAACGCACCCAGCACGCCAATCAGCACACTCAGGAACAAAATGACGGCACGGCTGCTGAGGTGTTTCTTGATGAAACGCCTGCACTTGGAGAGTATATAGCAGAGGTTCCGATTTTTCATGACAAAAATGACGGGGGCAAAAAGGGCAGTCGGTAGCGACTGCCCTTATAGTAAAAAGCAGGTTTATCTGCGGATATCCATTTCGTTGAGCAGGTAGCCTGCGCCACCGAACTTGTCAATGACGAAGAGCACATAGCGGGCATCCACGTTGATGCAGCGTTGCAGGGAGGTGTTGAATACGATGTCGCTGCTCAAGGCTTCCCAGTTGCCGTCGAAGGCCAGGCCGATGAGTTCGCCGTCGCCGTTCATGATCGGGCTGCCGGAGTTACCGCCGGTGATGTCGTTGTTGGAGAGGAAGCACACGTGCAATTCGCCGTCCTTGTCTGCATATTGGCCGAAATCACGGTTCAGGATGAGCTGTTTCAGTTTGGTCGGCACGTCAAATTCGGGGTCGCCTGGAATCTCCTTTTGCAGGATGCCCTTTGTGGTGGTGAAATAGTTATAGTGCACGCCATCCGCCGGATAGTAGTCGCACACCGTGCCGAAAGTGGTACGCATGGTGCTGTTGGCGTCCGGATACATCGGGGTGGAGGCGTTCATCTCCTTGAGGGCGGCCAGATAGGTGCGGCGAGGAATGTCCAGCTTGCCCATATCTGTGAAAATGTGCTGGTTGGTGAAAATCACACCCGACAACTGCTGTATGTAGAGGTAAAGGGGATCCTTGTACAGCACTTTGTTGGAAGGTTTCGCCAGATATTTCTCCAGATTATCCTTGGAGATAAAGATGGAGTTGCGTACCGCCGCCTCGAAGTTGGCCTCGCTACCCTTGAAATTCTTCGCCAAAAGGCCTGGAATGTCGGGACGGTAGGCTTCCGGCACATTTTTCCAAATCTTCAGTGTAGCCATGATGATCTTGATTTCCGTCTCCATATCCTTATCGTCAACGGCTTTGTCATACGCAGCCCGCACAGCTTTCATGGTGGCATCCGACAAGGTTTTTTCCTTATCCTTGAGTTCGAGTTTGTTATGTGTGCGCCAAGTAGCCATCAGGACAGCTGAGGAACGGAGTGCGAAATTGGCATCCAAATAGACTTTGTAGGCATTGCCGTCAATGGTCTTGCACACTTTTTCGATTTCGTCCAGACAGTTGCCGTAACGTGCTTTCCTTTGATCGTTCTGGTTGATCCAGTTGGTGAGTTCCTGCTCCTGTTTCTGTTTGGTCTCCACAACCTTGAGGGCTTTCAAGCTGGCCACCATACCTTTTTGGTTTTTCCAACCGTTGGCCAGGCTGGCATGACCATCAGCATATTTCAGACGGACAGCCTCGTCCGCATTCATGGCGTCGCTGATGACGGGGAGGATAATGTCTAACGGCTCATAGTAGGCTGGACCTTCAATGTCGATGGAATTCTGTACCTCGTAGGAGGTCTTGAAACGCTCCGTTGTACCAGGATAGCCCCAGATCATCGTGTAGTCGCCCGGCTGGTAGCCTTTCAAGCTGATGGGCAGGAAGTGTTTGGGGTGAAATGGCACATTTTCTTTGGAGTATTCTGCCGGGGAACCGTCGGGAGCTGTGTAGATGCGGAATACGGTGAAGTCGCCCGTGTGACGCGGCCACATCCAGTTGTCGGTGTCACCACCGAACTTGCCAATGGCGGAAGGCGGAGCGCATACCAGACGAACATCTTTATATTCGGTATAAATGAACATATAGTATTCGTTGCCTTCGTAGAAGGGTTTCACCACCACTTTGTAACGTTTGTTTGCTGAATTATCCTCTTTGAGTTTTTTGATGGCCGAGGAAATAGCTTTCTCACGATCCTGTTCTGAGGTGCTCTCGTTCACATTTGCCAGGACGATACTCGTCACATCCTCCATTCTTTCCAAAAAATGGACATGGAAGTTGGCGGGAAGTTCCTCCTCCTTGCTCATGGCGAAGAAGCCGTTGGTCAGGTAGTCGTGCTCCACCGTGGAGAGTTCCACCACAGAGGAGTAGCCGCAGTGATGGTTGGTGAACATGAGACCGTCGCGGGAGACCATCTCGCCAGTGCAGAAGCCGTCACCCAGTTGGACAATGGCATCCTTGAGAGAGGAGTTGTTGATGTCGTACAGTTGCTCGGCAGTCAGATGCAGACCCATCTTCTGCATGGTGGCGTAGTTGTAGTTTTTGATGAACATCGGCAGCCACATGCCCTCATCAGGCGGATTCACGGCGAAAGCGGCCGTGCAAAACACTGTCATCAGGGACAGCAGGAGTGTTTTTGTAAAATTCTTCATAGTATTGGTTTTTTAATAATTGTCTAAAAAATATCAGGATTGAGCCTCTTCCGTCGCGCCGGTAGAATTCTCTTTTGCCGGATGCTGGAAGAAGCGTTTGTTGAAAATGAGCATCAGGAAGATGCCGACGGTGATGCAGGCGTCGGCGAAGTTGAAGATGGCCGGGAAGAAATAGGAGCCGCCCCACAACGGGAAACCGTCAGGGATGTGGAACAGGCGCACATAGAACATATCCACCACCCGGCCGAAGAAGAACGGAGCATATCCGCCGCCTTCCGGAAACAGCACAGCCAAGGTCTCCGGCGTGCTCTCGCTGAAAATCAATCCGTAAAACAGGGAGTCCAGGATGTTGCCCAGCGCGCCGGCAATCACCAGACAGAAGACCGTCAGGGTGAGGCCGTCCAGCTTGTCGCGACTGATCTGCCGGTGCAGATACCAGCAGAGGAAGACCACCAGCACAATGCGCACCAGCGACAGCAGCAGCTTGCCAATATTCTGGCCGAAAGAGAGACCGAAGGCCATGCCCGTATTCTCGATGAAGAGCAGGTTGAACCAATTGCCCAACACGGGGGTTAGCTGGCCGATCGTCATGTGCGTCTTGACCCAGAACTTCAGAATCTGGTCCACAAGCAGCACGACCACCACAATGGCTATGGCTATAAGCCGGAATTTCTTCTGCCTGCTCAAGCCTTATTTCTTTTTTTCGTTCAACTTGGAATCCACATCCAGTGTGGCGTGCGGCACGATTTTCAGTCGTTCCTTGGAAATGAGCTTGCCGGTGATGCGGTCAATGCCGTAGGTCTTGTTCTCAATACGGATGAGCGCAGCCTCCAGATTGGCGATGTACTTGTCCAAGCGACCGGCCAGGCGGCTGTTCTCCTCCTTGGAGAGCACTTGGTTGCCGTCTTCCATATTCTTGAACGTTGGTGCCGTGTCGTTGGTGTCGTTTCCGGCGCCATTATAGGCATCCTGATAGACTTCCATCGCCTTTTTGGCATCAGCAATCTTATTTTCTATGAGTATTCTGAATTCCTCTAATTCCTCATCTGAATAACGATTCACTATCTTTGCTGTCATAATTAATGGTTTTAATTAAAATGAGGTGCAAAGATATAATAATTTTCGATAGGAACAAGGATTTATTTCACCAGTTTTTGAATTTGTGGCCGATGCTTGCTGTCCGACACTTTCAGCAGATACATACCGTGTGCCAAATCAAAGGGTTCTGACAGCTGGTGCGCACCTGCGTCCAAATGGTGTGTGAACGTTTTTATCAATTTTCCATCCATCGAGAAGACCTCAAAATGGTAATCATTTTCTTGACTAACCTGCATTCGGAGGAAAAGACGGTCGTCCTGTACAGGATTTGTCACCTGCAGGTAAAATTCAGCGTCAAGGTCGGTCACCCCGACATGGGCTGCGATGGAGAATTCCGTGATTACCGGCAGATGGTCCGACTGATTGTACAAGGCGTTGGCAACATCACTTGGAATGCTACTGTTGGCCGGCGAGATGATGGAACTATTGAAACGGTTGCCGTCCTGGCCCAGCGCATGGTAGGTCTCCGGCCTTACCATTACCCCAGTGACACCATAATACACGTATGGGGAAACCAGAATGATGTCGAAACGGTCGTCCAAGCCGCCAGTAGCAAAGCACCCATCCGATTCATAATGGGTGGATTGGGTGTGTATGTCCTTGAAGGAACTGTTGTTATTCCAGTGCCCGTCGCGTCCGATGGGGTCATACAAACGGTAAAGGCTGTTGGAGTACTGCGTCATCTCCTGGTAGGCGGGCTCCTCTGAGCCATAGATATTGAAGTCGCCGGACACCACATGGTTTCCGGGACCGCCAAGGGACGACAGCTTGTCCATTAGTTTTTGGGTCTGCACATGACGGGCAGCAGCGTTCGTTTCCCCGCTCCCGGCCTTCAGGTGCATGATCCAAAAAGTGATGAATACCGTGTCTCCATGAGCCAGTTCGGTGGAGTTGTAGTACATTTTATAACCGTTGATGTCACGGTAGGCTGTTGACACTGCAGTATGGCTGTGGTATCGCAGTTTCCGGGAATCGTAATAGATCATGTTGGCGATCTGCCCGCCTGAGTAGCTGGTCAGCGGCCCGTGCTGGTAATAGTTCACCCCGTCGGTGTTGATGGCGTTGTTGAGCAGGCGTTCCACATACGAGAGGTTGGTTCCCATTTCGCACACGCAAAACACGTCCGGCATCACATAATGGAATATCTTGCGGATGTTGGCATCTTTCTGGTCCAAGTTGTTGGTCGTGCTGTTGCAATCGCTCACCCCGGAAGTCTGCGTGTAATACATGAGGTTGTATTGCATCATCTTCAGCACCTCCTGTGCCTGGACTTGTAACGCAAAAAGCGTGAAAACACAGAGCAAACGGACACCTGTTGTATGTTTTTTAAAGGACATCATCGCTTATTTCCATTTAAAGGTGTTTGTAAACTGCATGAAATCCTCCCGCAGGTAGTCGATGACCGGCTGCAGGGAGTCATTGTTCGGGGTGAAGTTGAAATAGAGGGTGCCGCGCAGGAAATAGTGGGCGCTGTCCGTCATCCAGAAGATGAGCGGGGTGGCAACCTCTTTGCCTTCAATATCGTAAAACCGTCCCCAAAGACGGGCTTCAGGGTCCTGGATGACGGAGAATTCCACGTCATCAGCCTTCTGATAGTGGAATTTCACCATTTTTTCCTCCCGAATCATCAGACTGCGCAGGCTGTCGGCCTTCGGCACGGGGATGCACGTCAGCTTGAAGGCGGCGTTCAACTCGGGATAAGACATGTCAATCCAGCAGATTCCGTCTTTTTGGTCGCGGATGGACAGGACAGACTGATCCGATTGGTCGAAAGTGAAGGGTAGGGTGGTATCCGTATGTCGGTACTGTCGTTCGGGGAGGTCAATGCGGAAATAGCCGACCGGTTTCGGGGTCGGCACATCACGGTGACGGCAGGAGGCTGCCGTCACACATAATCCCATCAGAAAAGCCACAACCACAAGAAGATGCCGTTCAGGACCTCTCATGGCGGACTACAGATAGCTTTTCAGGTTCTTGTTCTTGCTGTTCTGGCGCAAGCGTTTCAGGGCACGCTCCTTGATCTGGCGCACGCGCTCGCGGGAGAGCTCCATCCGGTCGCCAATCTCATCCAGCGTGTGCTCGTGTGAGGTGTTGATGCCGTAGAAAAGCATCAGCACTTCGCGCTCCTTCTCGGGCAGCGTGTTCAGCACATCGTGGATTTCCGATGCTAATGATTCCTGCATCAGGATGGTGTCCGTATCCTCGTCATTGTCGTGGACGAAAATATCCACAAAGCGAGTCTCCTCATTCGGGGAAATCGGCGAGTCGATGGACTGCGGATGGTTGTTCATCTTCATAATCTCCGACACCTTATATACCGGCATGTCAATGGCTTCCGCAATCTCCTCCGTGGTGGGGATACGTTTCAGCTTTTGTTCCAGACGGGCAGTTTCCTTCTTGATTTTGTTGATCACACCCACCTGGTTGAGCGGCAGACGCACAATGCGCGACTGGTCGGCGATGGCTTGCAGGATGGACTGGCGGATCCACCACACGGCGTAGGAGATGAACTTGAACCCGCGGGTCTCATCGAATCGCTTGGCTGCCTTGATCAGGCCCACGTTGCCCTCGTTGATGAGGTCCTGAAGACTGATGCCCTGGTTCTGGTATTGCTTGGCCACCGAGACCACAAAACGCAAGTTGGTGGTAGTCAGCTTGTTCAACGCCTCTTCGTCGCCGGCCTTGATCTTGCGGGCCAGTTCGACTTCTTCTTCCGCTGTGATCATCTGCTCCTTGCCAATATCGGCCAGATAACGGTCAAGAGAAGCGGAATCACGGTTGGTGATGGATTTGGAGATTTTAAGTTGTCGCATATAGAAATTTTCTTATAATCGTTTGATTTTGTGAATATTATATAATGTAAAAAGCTTTTGGGCTTTCTTTTATCTTGGATTTTTTTCAAACAGCTCCTTTGTACCCTTATTATTTAATAAAGTTACAAGTTTGTTGAATTTTTCTTTATTTCGAACGATACTTACGTTGACCACATCGCCCGGGGATTTGGTTTTGAGCACGCCGCGCACCTCCGCGAGGCTGTTCACGGGTGTGCCGCCGATATGGGTGATCACGTCGCCGGCCTGCAAGCCGCTTTGGGCCGCCGCGCCTTCATCATCCACTTCCGCCACATATACGCCGCGCACATCTTCCAAATCGTACTCTTTTGCCAGTGAGGCGTTCAGCTCGGCAATGGAGACGCCGATGTAGGCTTGCTGCACCTGACCATATTCTTTAATATCGAGGTATATCTTCTTCACGATGTTGGACGGGATGGCGAACGAGTAGCCGGTATAGTATCCGTTGCCGGAGGCGATGGCCGTGTTGATGCCCACTAAACGGCCCGAGGCGTTCACCAATGCGCCGCCGGAGTTACCGGAGTTGACAGCCGCATCCGTCTGCAAATAAGACTCTTCCGTCTGGCTTCGCCCGGAGAGCGCCAGCTGCCGCGCTTTGGCGCTGATGATGCCCGCGGTGACGGTGGAGGTCAGATTCATGGGATTGCCCACGGCCAGCACCCACTCGCCGATGCGCACCTCATCAGAGTTGTCGAACTCCAGGTAGGAGAGCCCCTCCGCATTGATTTTCAGCACGGCGAGGTCCGTTTTCGGGTCCGTACCCACAATGGTGCCCTCGTATTCGCGCTTGTCGTTCAGCGTCACCGTGACCTTCACGGCATCCTCCACCACATGGTTGTTGGTGACGATGTAGCCGTCGGAGGTGACGATGACCCCGGAGCCCGCCGCCTGCACCGGATAGGTGCTCGGCCTTGAACCGAAAAAGTGCTCCCATATAGTGCCCCCGAAAAACTCATCCCAAGCTGAATTTTTCTGCATAAATTCCGTTTTTATATAGACCACAGCATTCACAGAACGCTCGGCGGCGGTGGTCAAATCAACATAGACGGGTCCTTTGGAGGAAGTTTGAGCCTGAATCCCAGTGGGAGTTAGAAATGCGAGTATAGTACTGACAAACAGTATTTTAATAAATTTTTTTAACATCATTTCCATCATATTTTTCTAATAAAAGCCATACAATAACGAATATGTTTAAAAAAAATTGCAAGGACAGGATACGGATTATGATTTTTTTTTATTTTTGCAGCCCAAAATTTTTAATCAAAAAAACAGTAAAAAAATGTACGCAATTGTAGAAATAGCCGGGCAACAGTTCAAGATTGAAAAAGACCGCCGCGTCTATGTTCAACGCCTCAAGGCTGAAGAAGGTTCACAGGTGAAATTCGACCGTGTGATGTTAGTGGACAATGACGGTTCTGTCAAAGTTGGAACGCCCACCGTGGATGGTGCTGCCGTTACCGCTACCGTTGTCAAACACCTTAAAGGTGACAAAGTTCTTGTTTTCAAGAAGAAAAGAAGAAAAGGATATCAGAAATTGAATGGCCACCGTCAGAATCTGACCGCCATCAAAATTGATGATATTACGTTGTAATTCAGTATTAACGAAACATAATTTAAAAAGATATGGCACATAAAAAAGGTGTCGGTAGTTCACAGAACGGCCGCGAATCACATAGCAAAAGATTAGGTTTGAAAATCTTCGGTGGTCAGTTTGCAAAAGCTGGCAACATCATCGTCCGCCAAAGAGGCACTGTCCACAATCCGGGACAGAATGTCGGCATGGGCAAGGATCACACCCTCTACGCCCTTTGCGACGGTATCGTCTCCTTCCGCAAAACCTACAAGGATAGATCATTTGTATCCGTTATTCCTCAGGAATAATCGATAAGGTGATATTTTGTTCATAATGTTTGATTTTGAGAGCCGTTCTTCCCGAACGGCTTTCTTTTTTTCGTATTTTTGCGGCTCCACATTCGACATCGGATATGATTAAATACGAAGACCTTACAAAACAGCTCAAAGCCGGACAGTTCAAGCCCGTATATCTGCTTCACGGCGAGGAGCCTTTTTATATTGATCGCATCTGCTCCTTCTTTGAGAACAATGTGCTGGACGAGGCCGACCGCGACTTCAACCAGTCCGTCCTGTACGGGAAGGATGTCACTGTGGCCGATGTGCTCGCCAATGCCAAGCAGTTCCCGTTCGGCGCACCCTATCGTGTTGTCATCCTGAAGGAGGCAAAAGATCTGTTCAATCTTAAAGGGTCCAAAAAATCAGCCAAGGAAGAGGAAAACGAGACTTTGGACGAGTTGGATTCTTCCAAGGAAGACAAAGGTTCGGCGGAATTCGCGCAGCTGCAAGCCTATGCGAAAGAGCCCACCCAGTCCACCATCCTGGTGATCTGCTACAAATACAAGAAGCTTACGGTCGCCCAGTGCAAACCCTTTGAACAACATGGCGAGGTTTTTCTGTCGGAGGGCGAAAAGGACTGGAATTTGTCCAAGTGGATTCTGAAGCAGGCCGGCCGTTTCCACTTCACGATGGACGACGCCACCGCCACGCTGTTAGCGGAGCACATTGGCAACGACTTGTCGCGCATATACAGCGAGTTCGAGAAGTTACGCGTAATCCTGCCCAACGGCGGCACCCTCACCCCCGATGTTGTGGAAAAATATATCGGTATCAGCAAGGAGTACAACATCTTTGAGTTGCAGGATGCCTTGGGCAACCGCAACGAGCCGAAAGCCTACAAGATCACGCTGAACTTTGCGCAGCATCTGAAGGACAATCCCAACGTGAAAACCATCCTGATGCTGTTTCGTTTTTACAACAACATGCTCCGCTACCATCTGTCGCCCGACAAAAACTCCGATACCGGCAAGAAAATATTCGGGAATTTGGCTTTCCGGATGGTGCCCATGGCCCAGAAGCACAGTATCGCGCAACTCACCCGCATCATATCCCTGCTGCGCGAATATGACATGAAGAACAAAGGTTTGGACAACAACTGTGAGGAGGGCGAGCTTCTAAAAGAGCTGATTTACAAGATTCTGCATTAGAGTTGGGCTTTAGCCATTGGCTATTGGCTGTTAGCTATTGGGAGTTGGGGATTGGGATTTGTGGTTTACGATTTGCGTTTTTCGGTTCCCGGTTCTCTGTTCCCGCCCCTAACGCCGTCAGGCGTTGCAGATCTGTAGGAATAGGGCCGCCGCATGGACAGCAAGTGCGATGTGCACCATTCCGCCAGCGACGACAGGAGCGGCGGAATCTCCCCACGTCCCGATCAGATTTTTTCCAACTTTTTGGGTACAGTTTACAAAACATCCCCGTCAGGGGATGCATATCTGTAGCCCAAGGCGTTCCCGCGAGAGGCATAAATCCCCGTGAGGGGATTCATTTGACAATATGGGCGGCGGCGGTTCATCGGCGGTGGTTTTGGAGTGGCGAAAATACGAAAAATCCGAATATGACGGAGGCCTCCACCTCCTTGCCGTTGATGTAGATGGCTACCTTGCGGGTGTAAATCGTTTCCGGGACCAATATCAACGAAAGACACGGGATGCGGTAAAATAACAATATATATATTCAGTTTTTTCGTCCAGCGATGGTACATAGTTTACCTTTATACGAAACCCATTATCTTTCTGATACTCAGTAAGGTGTATCTCAGTAGTAGGCGCGGAGAGGGACGCACTTTTTAAAATGTTGTTGATATTAAATTGTATTATCTCAGACAATTTGGATTTTAACTTAATCCAACATTCCATTTTAGAAACACTTGGAACTAAAATATCATTATCAACGAGACACCATATAGAATCTTTCTTTATTTCAAGTTCGAGCGAAACAAAATAATCGACTGTATCAGTATTATAAATCATAAACGAAACGTCTCCAGTTTTGTTACAATATAGCTTGTCAACAACAATTTGCCCTGCTAAATAAAAAGGGGATAGCATAATAATTATAAGTATTTTTTTCATTCCGTTATTACCGTCTTTTTGGTACCACCATTAGTATTGTGATCTGGACCAGGGTACTCTATTATAACATCAATTTTTGAATTATCATCCCCATATTCCATCAAATCGTTGAAAAATTCTTTTTCTATCTCTATGCAACCGTGGGTAAATCCCTTTTCTGAATCATGTATGTAGAAACTATTATTGTCTCGATTTGAAGCTCCTGTAACCGAAACGGGCTCTAGTTTTGCACGATGTTTTCCCCATTCTGAATACGTACAATAATGTCCATCTTCTCTTTGATAATAATCAGGGATTTTTTCAATTCCACCCTCGGGTGAACGCAATAATTGCCCTGTTTTGGGATCCGCATTTGCTATTCTATTAGGATCAGGCTTCAAATTAATATAATATTGTCCTTCTGGGGTTGGCCCTCCATTTCTTACATTTTGATATTTAGCATATTGGCAATCAATTATGGCTCCAGTAGTGGTTGTCGCGTTATTTAGTCCCGAAGTGGCTTTGTAGGTGTGAATCAAATTGCTCTTGTCTCCAACTTCGCCTCCATACCAAAGAGCGGCATTCCCAGTGACAAGCACCCAATCTTGTCCATCAAAGTCAATTAGCTTCACCGGGTTGTCCGCGCAATACACATACGGACTCAAAGATGGATATTTGTCACTCATCGGATCCACACTCAACCAGATGCTTAAATCGCTGCTGTAATATCTTGAACCGAAGTAGGATAGACCCGTTTCAGTGTCTTTCTCTTTTGCGGAGAAGGTGAAAGTCCAGCGGACAGGGGGCAGGGGACAGGGAATGGTGAGTGAATGGGCGAGGGAATGCGTTTTGATGGCTGTAAACCACCAGCCATCCCCATGAGGGGATGCAGCTCGGTAGCAAAGGGTTACGATGTGTGTCCCAAAAATCCCCGATAGGGGATTCACCGCGAAGGATTGCAGGTGGCGGCATACGGCGCGCCCTTGCCCGTCCGTTTGTGCGTTGGCAACGGGATGTTGTGCCGCCCCTCCGGGGCTTGGGGTGCGGGCGGGGTGCCTCGTCCTACCGCGCTTGCGCCCCCTGCGGGGCGCGGTGGACGCAATCGACGGGCAATATGTGAGGGTAGTAGGCATAGCGGTTTTGATGGGGCGAAAATAGGGAAAAACACAATTGGATCATCATAGGATTATCATAGGATAGAACTTTCGCTTTTCATATCGTTATTCTGTTTGCTTCTCCATTGTCTAATGAGCCTATAAGTACTCCGATCAAGGGCTTTCTTTTCACCTCGTTTTTGATCTTTGAAAATTCTCCCTTTAGTGTCATAATAGATTTTTTTTGTCAGTTTACCCGCCCGATAATAGTAAATGCATTGAAGTCCATTGTGTTTTTTCTTCGTATAGAAATCATAAACAGTATCTTTCAATCCATTTGTATATATTGTTGTCGTCTCCAGTATCCTTTGATAGTTGTAAATGTTTTCTTTGTACAAGGTGTTGTTCTTATAGTATTGGACTAGGCTGTCAACAAAACAATAAGCGGCATCTATTATGGTGTCGAATTTCGCATAATAATTCCAAATGGGCTGGTTAAAGCCCACATAGGATGTGTCATAATCGAACTTGTCCGAGAGATATCTGTCCGGATAGTTCAAATCTTCTTCGCCATTCACATAGAGAAGTTGTGTCAACATTTCTCCGCCTGCTGAATAGCTTTTGACAAATCCGTCCACGACTCCCAGTTTGTATGAAACCTCTCCACGCAACCGACCGTCAGGCCAATACTCTTTTGAAACGCCATCCTCCAAACCATCTTTGTAACTGATGGTTTGAATGAGCTTGCCTGTCTTGAAATTATAACTGGTATCGGACAACTCACGTCCCATATCGTACACCGTTTTCTTCATCAAGATAGTATCCTTATCTACCACCTTGGCAATAACAAACCAATTACCGTGTGGTAATCCACCCACGAGTTGGTTGTGCAGATTGTTCAGCCCGGTCACAGGTTGTCCGAACAGCAGGGTCGGAAAGAATCCTAAAAGAAATAATACTTTCTTCATATTCTGTTTGCTTTTCCTCAATTGAATTATCTCATCCGAACATGTTTTTTGTGAGTACGATAATCAGAGACCCTTGCAACTGGCCTTATGTCTAATCTTCTTGAGCGCAATGTTACTGAAAACTTCCAATTATCTTGTCTTTTATCAGTGAGCCTGTTTTGTATGCAATACGAAATAGAACGGGCATCACCAACTTCCAAATTATAAGAGAAAGAATTACCCTCAGGAGAGTTAATCCATCCTGTTTCTACTTTATCAGCAGCGATGAATGTAGCGTAATTTTCTACCCCGTACGGATTAAAATCAATTTCAGCAGCATAGACATCTGGTCCCACTGGGATTTCACCACATACAATCATTTCTTGATTGTCGGCTCTATTCTTAACATTGATTATTTTTTTTGTTTCACTAAATACTTTAATATCTACTATTTCTTCGCCATCCCAATAAGTATTATCCTTGCTTTGATATTTTCGTCGAAGCTGTTTTTGATATTTATTAGACAAGGTAACAGCTTCGGATTCTAACTCGTCAGCACTTGCACCATTTTTAGCCATTTTCATCAATGGTGTTTTGATTTTTTTGTCAAAAAATTTTTTGATGCGTTTTGAAGGGTCTCCTCCGTCATACACCTCTTCCCCATTCGGATCCACCAACTTCACCGGGTTGTCCGCGCAATACACATACGGGCTTAATGACGGATATTTCGCAGCCTGCGGATCAACACTGAGCCAGATGCTCAAATCGGAGTTGTAATATCTTGAGCCAAAGTAGGAAAAGCCGGTTTCTGCGTCCTTTTCTTTTGCGGAGAAGGTGAAAGTCCAGCGGACAGGGGTCAGGGGACAGGGAACAGCAGGTGGGTGGGCAAGGGAATGCGTTTGGGTGGCTGCAAACCACCGACCATCCCCGCCAGGGGATGCAGCTCGGTAGCAAGGGGTTACGATGTGTGCCCCAAAAATCCCCGATAGGGGATTCATAAAACGATATGGTCGGCAGCGGTGCATTGATGGGTGTTTTTGATGAGGCGAAGATATGAAAAAAATATTAAACAACCAAGCTGCAGTTTCAATAGTTAATTATAGTTGCTGGTATCAAGTATGGGGTACATAAGCCAACGATCATAAAGCCTGTATCTTTTTTGAGCACTTGAAATATTACCTCTTTCTGATGTAAACAAATCATCCATTCTGTTTTGATAAGAATTGTATCGCCTTCAGCATACAAGATATTGATTTTTTTAGGTGATAATGGTTCCATCGTCTCTTCACAAAACAAGTGTTCCAATTCGCAAAAGTTATAAATTGTTTGCATCAAAGTACTTGTATCATATTTCTGTTGTCCATACTTTAGGTAATACCATTTAGTGACAATCCTTGATCCATTTTTTGATGATGTTGTATATCTCTTGCCGATTTGGTATTTGTTAAATTGATCTGATAAGCACGAAAAGTCTGCATAGTTCCATACCGAATCTTTTTTATTCGCAAGAGATAACATAAAAGAAGATAGGGCTGAAGCGAGTCCCAATGTGTCTAATGTCAAATCATCCGTGAACGGATTATCATTGAAAAATAGTCCCGATATGTTTGGAGAGAGATACAATGGAACAATGGGGTCTTCTATAGGAATGCATAAAACACTATCGTATAACAATACATTAAGCGTTTGAGGGTAATGAAAAGAAGCGGCATATTCATTTGAATTATCAAAATAAGATCGGACTGCTAAAGTGTAAGTTTTATTGGTCTTTAATGGGGTACAACTCTCCATGTTGACTGAAGGGCTTTTGGTAGATAATATGGTGATTTTGGTTTTATGAGATTTCTGAATAGCAAAACCTCTCAACAAATATCCACCTGGAATCTTTATCGCTCTTACAAATTTCACCTTATAAATTCTATTATCAGTTAGAGAATCTGAATGACTCAGGTGCAATTTTCCATTCGTTTTGATGTGTTGGGGATACAATAATCCTTCTGTATGCGCCGACAAACATGTCAAACTCAAGAGCAAAGATAAGAAAAGCCGACATTTCTGAATCACAATTGACATTTTCATCGTGCGAAAATTTTGTTGAAAATATATCGTGCAGAAGGACTCTTATAATTCAGTTTTTGAGATGGGGACATTTCGTTTGGTGCCAGTGATGCATTATTGTGGGCTTGTAAATATTTTTTATAATCCCGTGGATAGTCTGCTGTCCATAAATCTACAACATTAATTTTGAATTGCATGTTATTCAAACCTGTGGTTTCTGGAGGTTCCACTGGATGAAGAGATGCCTCCCTTATATTATGTCTTGTAGATATAGCTATTTCTCCTGCCATATATCCTTCTGTTGCTTCATGAATCATGCCTGATCCTGTTGGAGCATTATTTTCTTTCTCCAATTTTTGCATTGCTTGCACATTGACAGAATTTACAGAAACAGCAGTCCCATTTTTTTTATTATATGTGGTCCCCATGTAACTTCCTGCATTTCCTTTATCATCACATAAAACAATAGCGCACACAGATTTACTGTTAATTGCTTTTAACAACAGCTCGTCTGCTTCGGAAATGGCTTCTCCTTCAGCTGTGATTTTTCCGAATCTTCCCATTGTTAATTTTAGATTGGTACCCTGCTGCATATTATGAAAAGCTGTTTTTGCATGCTTGCCAATCAGAAGCACGTCTTCCCCGTTCGGGTCCACCAACTTCACCGGATTATCCGCGCAATACGTGTAAGGCGAAAGCGACGGATATTTGTCACTCATGGGGTCCACGCTCAGCCAGATGCTTAAATCACTGCTGTAATACCGTGAGCCGAAATAGCTTAACCCGGTTTCCGAGTCGCGCTCTTTTGCGGAGAAGGTGTGCATGGCATGCCAGTTGGTTGTCCTCTGGTCAACAAAATCTTCACCCCAAGGGAGGTAGTGCAGGTGCTGCACGGCGGAGCCGTCGGTATAGGTTATCCAAGATGATGAACCGAGATGGTCGGGGTGGTACCAATAGGCTTCGCAGGTGTCTTTCTGACGATTGGTAAGGGCATTGAGGTAGGAAAGTTGCGCAGTGGTATCCGTGATGGCAGGGTTGAGCGCCAGCACGAGGCTGTCGGCGTGGCGCACTTTGCGGTTGGCCGAGACGATGTCCGTCACGGGCGTTGCCAGCGTGGAGAAATTGTCGCGACCAATCTGCGAGGTGATGCGCTCTTGGAATATCTCTAATTCTGCATGTTTGGAAGAATAATTCATTGGGTTATCTCTTCATTTCAGGGTCTTCGTGATTAAGAGTACGACACGCACACATTTTTTTGCATATTACTTTTGAAACAAATTGTATTATAAATAGCGTTAACTCTGACAAAGTAGCCGGTATATTGACAAAGCCAATTAACATAACATCTTTCATTGGAACAATGCGCCAAAAAAACAAAGATAAAATTATAGATATAATAAATGCAACAATAAGCACCAAAAAGGAGGAAAAACTCGCTTTGCCAATTAGCAAGAATCTGACAAGAGCCCCTATTAAATACACTATTGATCCTAAATAAATTTGGAGTAAGAAAATATCGAAATAAGAATAATACACATTCATGGTAAATAACACTCATTCTTTGACTGGGTCATACGTAATTTTAGTGAATTTTTTTTGGTACTCTTTAATTATGCTTACGGGTCGAGGATCAAGAATCACGGGGGCTTTCTTTTTCACTTCTGAATCCTGCTTGATTACATCATCTGCGAAAGTCCCACAATTATTAAAAAACATACTATAGCTTCTTCTTTTCGGATCGCTATTTTCATTTAGTTTTTGCTTGGCATAATCATCCATTTCCTTAAATTTATCACTTTCAACATAGGCACCTTCAATTCTTCCTCTTTGTCCTGCTTTATTTGAAATTTGCTTTAAGACTTTATTTAAGGATTCTTGCGTCGGCTTACCATCTTTCCCAATCTTTACATTTGAGATAGTGATTTTTCGAACCTCTCCTTTTCCTTCTTTGTCGTATCGTCCATATTCATAATATTTTGTCAGCCCTGTTTTATTGTCAATCAAAAGAACGCCAGCGTGGCCTAAATGCTTATATTTCTTTTTACCTACAGTAATTTCATAGTCTGGGAATGCAATATACACCGCATCTTCACCATCAGGATCAAATAAGACAACAGGGCTGTTTTTACAGTAAACATACGGGCTCAGGGAGGGATATTTCGAGGCCATCGGATCAACGCTCAACCAGATGCTCAAATCACTACTATAATATCTTGAGCCAAAGTAAGAATAACCGGTTTCAGAGTCCTTTTCTTTCGCGGAGAAGGTGAACATGGAATTGAACGAGGTTGTGCGCTGGTCCACAAAGTCCTCGCCCCAAGGCAGGTAGTGCAGATGCTGCACGGCGGAGCCGTCAGTGTAGGTTATCCATGAGGAGGAACCGAGATGGTCGGGGTGGTACCAGTAGCAGTCGGGTTCGGTCTGCACCTGTTCACGCCAATAGTCGCGCAGGTCGAGCAGACGGTTCTCCTCCACGGAAGGGTTGGCGTTCAAACATCCCATCACATCGCCCAAATGAAGATTTGTATTTTCCTTTTTCATAGCATAATACGAGAACAATTCTTCCATGTCACCCCACGGGATAGGATCTTCAAGGAAGGTCCATGCCACAGTGTCCTCTATAACATATTCATTTTGCAGCATGAAGTCCACATTGTCCAGCACCTGGGACACTTCCGCCAGCCCGCCACCGCCTATTCGGCTGGCCACACGTTCGCTTTCCGCGTAATAATGTTTTGTATAGCCCTGCGGGGTGGCCACCAGATAGGGCGATGTGTACAGTGTAGGGTTATCCAGCATATTATACGACCACCAGTTCCCCTGCACGTTCTGCGCCACAAAACCGCCCGTTAGTTTATACGTGCGCTCACCGTCCGCATCATATTGGTAGAAGCCCGCGTTGTGGCAGTCGGAGAAGCCCATGAGACGGTTCTCCTCGTCCCAGCAAAGAAGACGTGCACAACCCGGTTCGAAATCATGGTGGTCGGTCATGTTACCCGCCGCATCCCAGTAAAAATACTGATGGTGCCCCGTAAGAACGTCTCTTACAACTTTCAAGGTGTTGGGCTGGGCGGAATGATACAGGTAGCTTTTTTCGTAGTCGGTTACAGTGACAGCTCCGGAGTGGTCCATCACCTCGGCGTACAGTTCCTTGCGTTCAATCCGTCCATTGGGATGGTACAGCATGTTCAGATTGTAGTTGAGCTGTCCTCCGTTCCAGAATCCTTCCGCATGTTCCAGCCGATAGAGGTTGTCATAGTCGTAATGGTTCCAATAGTCCCCGCCAAGCCCGTTGGACAGCACGCCCGCATTGTTGAGGATGTCGGTGATGTTGCCCACGCTGTCGTATGAATAGTCTATTTCTTGCATCACCTCCCCCTGCCCGTTCTCGCTGTTTAGATGCAAGAGGCGCATCAGCATGTCGTACTGGTAGTAGGTGTGTGCGCCGTTGCCGTATAAAACGGTCTCCTTAAGTCCGTAGGTGTTATATGAGATGTCCTCCACGTAGGTGCGGGCATCCCCGTTCTTGTTCCCGTGTATGCTCTGGAGCATGCCTCCCCGGTCGTAATGGTAAGCCACCTCCTCCCAGTCGGGATAGATCATGCGGCGTATGCGGTTCCAGCTGTCGTATTCGTAATTCATCCTAAAGGTGTATGTGCGGTATTCGTTAGGGAGCACAAAGATACGGATATTTTCGGTAAGCTCGCCCAGATTGCCGTACTTGAAGGTCTGGAGACCTGAACCGTCTTCCCGGATCATTACTTTCCCCGCACAGTTATCGGGAGCCCCCGGCCCACCGTACCAGTAGCGGACATTGTTGGCGGGATGGTCGGAGTACAACACGGATTGCAGGAAATTATACACGTATGCGTAGTCCACAGTCTGTCCGTTCCCGTTTATGTGCCTTGTCATATTGCCAGAAGGATCGTATTCGTAAACATCGTCGCCTGCATCGGGATGGTTTCGGTGGACCATGCGCCCCAGCATGTCGTAGTCGTAGGTTGTGGTGAAGCCGTCGGGGTCGGTGGAGGAGACAAGCCTTCCCAGCGGGTCGTACCCGAACAGCGTCACCGTGTTCTGCGGGGCGGTCGTCTTCAGCTGCTGGCCCAATCCGCCCTTCAGGGTGGTCACGGTGTTGCCCATCGGGTCAGTGACGGTGGTGCGAAAACAGGCCACCCCACCCGCCGCGCCGAAACCGTAGTCTGTCAAGGTCGTAAGGCCGTAGGGGACGGTCTGTGACACTGGCCTGTCGAGTATGTCGTAGGCGGTCACAGTGGCTGTGGTCGTGTCATGCTGCGGATTGTACAGGGGCGCGTAAACAGTGTCCTCCACAAACGGATGGTACTGCGCCACCGTCCGTCCGAAGCAGTCATAGACCACCTTCCCTGTCACAAGGCTCTTCTCCTGTCCTCCCACTTCCGCGTCTTTCTTAGTCTGCAGCAGGCGGCCCAGACCGTCGGTGACAAGCGTGGTGCGGATGTCGTTGCCCGGATACTCCGGATCGTAGTGGTATGTGCAGGCGTATGAGACACCCTGTCCTGTCATTCCGCGGAAATACGGGTGGTACTCCATCCGTATGGTGTATGGCACGGAATCTGCCAACTCATTGGGTGCAGTGATTGTGACGGTCCTGCCAAGGCTGTCATACGCATACCGCATCTCATTGCCGTTGATGTCCATGGTCATTGTCGGCTTGCCAAAGCTGTAGTCATACTCTGCAAAGGAGGAAAAACCCAGTGACAAGTTGTCCACCTCCACAGGGTAGGCGTGGGCCGTGTTGTCATAACCGTACCCGTATTCCAGCCTCTGTCCGGACGCGTTTTCGGGCATGACGGCGTGCATGAGGTTTCCGTATATGTCATAGCCGAACTCGTATTCCGCATTTTGCGGATGGCAGACCTGCGTGAGCCTGACGAGATGTCCATGCGCGTCGTATTCAGCAATGCGCTCCTGCAGCAGGCTCCCGTTGAAATCTTTTACAACAATTGTTTCTGGCAAAGATATGAGGTTGTGTCCCGGGCTGGGAATGTAGGAGATGTCGGCGGCGAAGTACTCGGCAATGTGGGAAGGGTTGTTCCAGCCGAGGCCGAAATGGATGTATCGGGTCACATTGCGTCGCGAGTCGTATTCGCGCTGCAGGGCGGTGGTGACGTGCGGCACGGAATCCCCCTCGTAATAGTTGCGTATCTCGGTCTCCCGGCATTTGTAAAGGAAGGCGGGACAGTGCTCGTATCCGGCAGGGAGGGTGTCGGCGGGGCGGGTCAGGTCGGCCATCACCACGTCGTAGAGTGTCTCCACGTACGGCCTTCCCGCGGCATCATAGACGCACTCTCGTGTCTTGCGCCCGCGCCTGCTGAACTGCATGTTCTCATATTCCTCTACTGTATAGCGGTACAGGCTGTCGTTGTTCTCCGTGTCGTGCTGGCGGGTTGTCACCTTGCCGTAACCGTAGTCCATGCGCTCACGACGGTTGTGGTTTGGATTGTCGTATCTGAATGTGGTGAGTGTGCGGTTGCCTCCCACGGGACTGAGCGTGTCGCTGTTGAGGGTCTCCACGCGTGCAAGGTTCCAGCTGCGCTGGGGCTTTTCGTAACAGGAGGGCGGCATGTCATAGTCCAGCTCGATGGTGCTTCCCGTGAAGTTGGTGACCCTGCGCAGCAGGTTCGTCTTCGCAGAACGGTTGTACCGCACTGTCATGCCGTCTTCCGAGGAAGATGTCACAAGGTCGGGGTACCCGTCCCCGTTGATGTCGGTGAGCTGCACGCTGTCCTTGCTGAAGGAGCGGTTGTAAGGGGATCCCGAGATGCCCGCGCAGACCTTCAGTATGCTGAAGAAGGTGAACCCCAAGGTCACGGAGGCGTTGGCGGACTCGCTGTAGGAGTGCCCGTAGCTGATATCGGACATGCCCGCGACGGCGGTTTCGGGCGACCAGTATCCGTTCCCGTAGGCATAGCGGACCTTGATAATGCCGTTGCCCGTGCGGACGAGGAGGTCGGGCAGCCCGTCGCCATTGAAGTCCGTCAGCATGGTGTCTGTGGCGTTCCGGGAGAGGTTCACGCCAAGCCCGCCGCCGATGCTGGCCTGGCCGATATTGAAGCTTCCGCCCATGCTCAAACCCCAGTTGAAGCTTTGTCCCGCACGTATGGCAGGAATGTTCCAGATCTCCTCTGGAAGGAATCCATAGCCCGTATTCAGGCACACTTTCAGCACGGATCCCGCCACTGAAGCCCTGTCGGGCAGGCCGTCGCCGTTCACATCCATCCAAAGGAAGGAGGTTCTGTCGCTGCCGCCGCCCAGATTGGCCCCTGCGTTTCCAGCCCCGTCAAAGCTGATCTTGGAGCCCCTCGGGCTATTGGACACGCATCGGGACGGGGTGGAATAGCTTCCTCCAAAGTTTGCCCCTCTGGAAAGGGTGGCCGAGGATGTCACGCCCTCTTCCGCGAATTTCAGCGGCCTGACGGAGCCGATGCCGCCCCACGGCTGCGAATACTGCACGTATGCCGGTCCTATGATGTCGGGATAGCGGTCGCCGTTCAGGTCCATGTAGTCGGTGAGCACGATGTTCACCCCCTCCGACCTGGACACTCCGACCGATATCGGCATTACCGGAATGGACAGGCTCAGGGAATGGTTCTTCATGACGGAGATGTTCTGTTTCCTCACAGTCTTCACCTGCAGGCCGGCGGGGACCACAGGCACGGGATGGTCATAGTCGGCTATGTCGGACGTGTTCGTGTCGCAATAGAACCCGGCAAGGCGCGTGTTGCTCATGGTGTCGCGGAGAATCGCGCAGGTGTTCCCGAACCCGACCCAGGCCTGGTGCCGGAAATCGGGCTCCATTTCCACCCATCCCGTGGATGCGGAGAGCGGATGGTATGCCCCTGCACTTTCGTAGGCGTTAAGTATGCTCGAACTCTCCTGTGCGTGCGCGGTGTCCTGGCAGGGCACGAAAGACCCGATGGCACTCGTGTCGCCTGTCGCCTGGGCTGCATCCGACGGATGGACGGACGCAGGGAGTACAAGCCGTTCCACCGGGAGGGTGCCCGACCCTCCAGCACCGGATGTGTCATGGAACACAAACTGCCCCCAGCCCCGATACAGGGGGCCGAAAAGTCGGTGGTGAAGAGTGTCTATGGCGGTGCCTTTCATGTTGTCCAGCAGCATTTGCACCGGAGGATGGCACTCTAAAGTGTCATGGGTGACCACCAGGATGCCACGGGTCACTGTGTCGGACACGGCGTATCGCACACAGGGGGAAACAGACACCTCCCCCCAGTCATACAGGCAAGAGTAGTAGCTGCTGATGAAATGGTTGTCCGAGCTGAGTGTGAACCGGACCGTTGCCGAATCCTTTTCCCGCACAGAGAGGAAGTGCCCGAGATCCCACGTTGAGTCCATGTTGTTGACAACAGGGATTATATACGGGGTGGTCAGTCCGCTTTTTGTAATCTCGATTGTGAGGCTTGCCGGGTTTTGTCCGACGGGAAGCCTGTAGAACTGCCCCGTCCTTATCCTCACGGACGGGCGGATGGATTGCGGCAGGGTGTCCGACCCGCCCTGGCCGAGCAGGACGACATCGGGCTTGCCCGCTCCGAAATACTTTTCACCGGACAGCAGGAAATCATGTCTCGAGTTGTAATACCCGTTGTTCACACCATACGGGATATAATTGTCGGACAAGGTGGTATTGTCGTAAAAAAGAGGCTGGCTAAGGTTTGTGTACCGTATGGTCTGTTCCCAGCGCACATGGTCGAAAGCCCTGTTGTCACCCGATATGAGACGGAACAGGAGCAGGTCCGACGTGTCCAAGTTTGCCAGAAGGCTGTCTTCGTGCAGCGAGTAGTCATCTGCCCCGATGCTTCTGTCCGCCAGTATTTCGACGGAACTGGCAGCCAGTGCCATTCCCGCAGCATGGACATTCCTGCACAGCTGCACGACATATCGGACACCGTCGCACCAACGGGACTGCCGGCGGCTGTCGGAGGAGTCCTCCAGCAGCCTTACAAACGAGAGTATGTCAGCGGTGCCGTTTTTCTGCGGAACCCATACCCTGACACTTTCCAGTTCGGGGTCGGGCCATGAAGTGTACGTCCGTTCAAACGGCCCGCAGATTATCTCCCGACGGAACATCCTGATTGTAAACGGCTTTCTGTTTTCAATGTCGCTTATGTCATGGATTTCATAACGATACTGGCCCGAAGCGGCGATGGAATCGGCCCATGCGATCGCCTCCATCGCCTCATCCGATGTGTGGTTGCTGCATGATATAACGGTGTCCTTCGTCCACCGGGACAGGCATCCGATGCTGTCGCTGACTTCCCCGTCGAAAATGATGCCGCCGCATGTGTCGGACGGCATTGACACCATATACTCTTCCGGATTCCCGAATTCTTCATTCGGGCTTATCTCATAGTAGTTCCGGAATGTCACTCTGCCTCCCTTGCGGGTGACGTTGAACAGCACGCCGTCATCGGTGATCAGATCGGGCAGCCCGTCCGCGTTCACGTCTGAGAAATATGTGGAGGTGGTGGATTTCGATGTGGGCCAGCTGCCGCTGTAGGCGCATCCCGCCGAGGCCTGCAACCCCCAAGTGGTGGTGCTTCCGCTCTCCTGAAGGAAATCCGCCACCCCGTCTATCATGAGAGTGTTCCCGTAGAGGAAGTTGTATTCGCCGTCGGCAATCTGCCTGCGGTAATACAGATGCTTTCCCTTCTTGAAAACCTTGTCTGCCAAGCCGTCACCGTCAAGGTCGATCAGGGTCAACGCACCCTCGCTCCGGGACCGGCTGTAGTCGAAATTCCCGCCCACGCTGAACGATGTGAGCGGAACCACAGGGCCGACACCTATCGTGGCAGTTCCGCCGATACTCCAGCTCTTTCCCCTTGTGCCGCCCAATGCCGTGGCATCCCCCTCGGTCCCGAATGCGTTTGTGAGGAAAAAGGAATGGACATCGTCTTTGTAAGGGGTGAGGTTTATCCGTTTGCCTTCCCCGAATATCTTGTCGGAGGGAGGTGCGTCGTAATAGTCGAAATGTGTTGTGGGCCACATTGTGTCCGCTTCGGTGTACATCCCGCACAAGGGAATTTCGAAAGGCTTGTCAACCCGTATGACATCCGACAGGCGTGTCTTGTAATGGCTCGTGCTGTCATTGGAGTACCGGAAGTGGTAGCTGCGTATTCCAGGCAAATGGTAAGGGGCCGCCATGTTGTATATCTCCACATCGCACAAAGTGGCAGCGGTCACCTCCTTGAAGCCCCTGTTTGCCGCTATGGACACGTCACTTCTGCCTGGGATGTCCGGTTTCCTGTTGAAGACCACAACATAGATGCCGTCTTCGGACATTCTGGCATTCCCTGTATAACGGATGCTGTCTATGTATATCTGCCGTCCCGCATTGCCGTTTGAGGTTCCGCTGTGTGTTTCCACGGAATAGTAGTACCTCACCCAGTTTCCGTCGGGGTCCACACTCTCCGTAATCATCCATTGCGCGATGTTACGCGTGGCCGGGTCACACAGCACGGCGCTGTAGTCCGCGCTGTCTGTGTCATGCCTTTTCCCGTAGTAGTCCGTCACGCCGTTTTTGTGTGTCACGCTCCACCAGTAGCTGTCGGGGCCATTGCCGTGGCGCACGATGCTGTCGAAGGCCTCGTTCCTGCGCGGATAGAACTGCTCATGGCCGTCCTGGTCAAGGTCCTGCCGGTCCGTCCACTGGTTGGTACGGTGCGGCATCTCGCGGAAATGGCCGCCGCCGTCCATGGTCACCAGCTGCTCGCCCTCATAGACATATACCTCACTTTCCTTTTCCCGGTCGTATCTCGGCACACCCCATCTCGTCTCCACGGTGATGGAGGGGATGGAGATGTCCCAGCCCACACAAAGCCAGCCGTTGCCGCCGCCGCTGCTGTAGGTTAGCGCGAGGTTGGGCTGCATGCCCTGCCGTCCGGCAGGGATCTCAATCGGGTAGCTCAGATTGGCCGTGCCGCTGTTGTTTGCTGTGGGCGGCTGCATCAGCGTCAGACCCTCCAGCGGGTCGGCGGCCTTCAGTTCCTTGATGCTCGTGGGCGTGTAGGCCGAGGTCTCCGGCATCTCCGGGGTCTTCAGCACCGCGTTGATGAAGTCCAGCGGGGAGTCACCGCCGCCCTCTCCCTGCGAGGCGAACGACATCATGTCCTGCACCTGCGCGAGCGCATCCTGCGGATTTACCATGGCGTCCTGCGTGTGCGGCAGACCTTTCTTCCACGGTCGGAACCGCGAGCAGACCAGCAGCTCCGCCCCGTTCACGGAATCGCGCTGTATGGCCACCCAGCGGCGATACTGCCGGTCATACACGTATGTCCGTATGTCGTCCTCGGTGAAACCCTGCGGCAGCAAGGACGGGTCGTATGGGATCACAATCCGGCATTCGGAACCCGCAACAGGCAATGACAAACGGTAACCTCCCGCCTGTCCGGCACCGTCTTCCTCTGATTGCCCATTGGATGTCACGTTCACCATGCCCGCGTCTAACGGCGGCAGCTGCACGGGGGTGAGTTCCGTCATCGCGTCGGCTGAAAGCACGACGGGTGGCAGGACCGATCCGGAATTTTCAATGGGAGGTGTGGAACACCCGTCATAGACCGGTTCCTCATTCAGAACCGGTGCCATGGCACTGTCTGGAACCGCCTCTATAGGCGCGTGCTGTGGCATGCTGTTCCCGCCTGGCCGGGCGTTCGTTCCGGGAGTTGAGCTGTACGTCCTGTATGAACGGGTTGGATACGGGTTGTCCGCCGTGTCAAATGAGGACAGGGCTATGATGACGGCGGCCAGCACCGCGATTATGGCAAGCAGATATTGTTTCATGTCCGTTTGTTTTTGGTTGTTGTTTGTTTTTAAGTTGAAAACACCGCTAATTGACGACCATTTTGAGGATCTTGTGCTCGGAGGGCGAGGTGATGTCTATAAGGTAGTGTCCAGCGGCCGGTACGGAGTTCCCGAAACGGTAGGCGCTTTGTCCCTTGCCGCCCATGGTGAGCAGGAGCCGCCCGTCGGAATCGTGAACCGTGACAACCACGTCCTGCGTTTCGGGATATGTTATCTCCACGGTGAAGTTCCCGTGGTTGGGGTTGGGGGACAACCTGTAACGGGGTGTTGCGGACGGGGAGTTGCCCGTATCCCCATCACCGTTCACCGCCAACGCCTTGGGCGTGCCCGTGGTGTCCGGCATCGCCACGGCGAAACAGAAGAAATCGCGGCCGCTCCGGTCGGTGTCCCAATGCACATTGCCATATACGTAGTGGCCCAGCGTGTCCGTGCCAATGGACTGCACCTGTTCGGTTTCTCCTGCGGGGAACTCGCCCGTGCCGCTGCGGTCAATCAGCAGGATGGGGGCATATTGCAGAGACGGTGCGCGCTCCGTCTTTCCCGCCGCCGTATCCAGAAGGACAAACGTGCCGTAGGTGTGCGCATCGCCCGTCACCTGCGCCATGCTGCGCCCGATGGCCTCGTAGATGGAACCGTCCTGCGCGTAAACCGTGGAGACGCAGTGCATTGCGTCCCTGCACCCGAACAGGATGAAATCGCCGTCAGCGATGAATGCGGGGTTGTCTTCGTTGTTTTCTGTCAATGTGGAGCCGCCATAATATGGCGGCTCTGCAATCCCGATGATTATATGTCCGTCAGCATAATATGTCTGTTTCTGGTACAGCCCCGTGGAATCATCCCTGCCAATACCCGCGATGGAAGCGCAGTAGCCGGGATAGTGTGTGTAATCCCATATCACGTTGCGGCGGCTGTCAAGATAGTCGGTCTGCGCGAGGGTCACACCGTATTTCACGGCCAGGTAGCTGATCCACTGGATGACGGCGGTGTCGCTGATCCTGTGGTCGAAATACAGGGCCTCGGCGATGCGCCCGTTCAGCGGCAGCGAATCCGCCGTGCAGAGGGTGAGCGTGGGGGCGCAGATCTCAGGCATGCGCCACGACTGCGCCAGGTAGTTGACGACGGGCTTCAGGCGGTTGGCCGTGTCGTATGTGATCTGCCCGTTGTCGTTGAGGATGCGCCGCGTGGTCTGCCCGATGTGCCGGGCGGTGTCTATCTGTATCTGCCATAAGGCGTTCTCGTCAGCCGTGTCGTAGGTCTCATACACCACAACCACATCCGACTGCCGGGAGCCGTTGATTCCCAGCGGCAGGGTGAAGGTCTCCGCGCCGCCCACCTCGAAGCATTTGTTGAAGTTCATGCGCGAGAAAGCGGCGGGCATGGTACCCGACGAGGGCGTGGCATCCAGCCCGTTGCCGGACACATCGTGCCACGACGGCGCATTTAACACTGCGCTGTCGGCGCGCAGCCATGCGGCGGGATGATGGATCTGAGCTGCGCAGGATAGGACAGCCAACGAAAGGAGTATGGTGACAAGGGGATTTTTCATGGTCGTGGCATTTTGTTGCGGCAAAGATACGTTTTTTATTTCACACTCGGCAAGTTCCTGAAAAAAAACTGCGGTTCAGAATCTCACCTTGTTTGCCGCCAGTATCCGCCTTGCATCCGACACGTGCGTGTAGCGCTCCGTCATGGCCAGCGAGTGGTGCCCGGCGAGGTCCTTGACGAACTTTGACGGCATCCCCGACTCGAGCATCTCGGTGATGCCCGTGTCCTTGAGCGAGTAGAAGTGGTAGCTCTCCGGCATGGAGAGGCTCTCCCTCATCCTCTGCCAGACGGCGAACAGGTTCTTAGTGGTGTACGGGCGCGCCCCCGGCTTGAAGTCCGTGGAGAAAAGGTAGCTGCCGGGTGCGCAGCCCTGCTGGCGCAGCTCCCGGAAATACCTCATCACATCGTGCCCGAGCGCGACGGTCCGCTCGCTGTGGTTCTTCGACACCTCCGGCGGGATGTGCAGAATGCCGGTGTCGAAGTCTATGTCGCACATCCTGAGCATCAGAATCTCCTTGGGGCGGACCAGATACCGGAAACACAGGCGTATCATGGTTACATACCCGCTCATCCCCCTCTTGTGGAAATAGTTGAGGATCCGCCTGCGTTCCTGCTTGGGGATGGTGACCCTGTGCTTGACCTCGCGGCGCCTCCCCTTGAAGGCCGCGAACGGGTTGTATGCGGCATGGCCGGCGCTCACAAACGCCCCGAACATACCCTTCAGGTACTGGAGCATGCTGTTGAACGAGTACGCGCTGCGCCCACGGCCGTACTCGTCGAGAATTCCGGCGGCGTGGGCTGCCGTGAAACGCCCGCACAGCCAGCCGGCAATGCCCATCCGCTCGCACCAGCCGGTGAAGTACGACAGTTTGGACTTGTAGCTGCGGAGGGTGTCCTTGCGGAGTTCCTTCCCCTTCTGCCTCACGTAGTTGGAGGCTGCCTCCACGATGGTGACTTTTTTCCTCGGGCCGGTATCATCCCCTCCGGTCAAAGGGTTCCATCCGTTGTAGAGTCTCCTGTTCACTTCCGCGCAGAGACGGGCGGCATATCTGGCCTGCTCCCTGCGCCCCTTGATTCGGTTGCAGCGTATGCGCATGCGTTTGAGACTGTCGCTGGAGGGGTCGAGGACGTAATAGCTGACGTACACCTCCTTGTTGCGCATCACCTGCGCGGGCCTGAAATCGATGAATGGTGTTGCCATGATGGAATAGTATTAATGAAAAAGAAAACCAAATTTTTTATTGTATATATAATTATTTTTGTAAAAACCCCGGAAAATGCCGTCAAATTCTTTGTCGTGGCGCAGTTTTGGCGCATAGATCACGGCTGAAATCCCGCATGGACAGACATCCATAGGGAATCGGTCATGAAAAATCGCGGCGCAAATATGGCCATTTTTTCAATATCAAAAAAAATGCTATCTTTGCCTCATCTAACAACCGGATATGAATCAGCGCATTACACATACCATTTTTCCGCCACCATGTTTTTTGGCAGAGTCGTTCACCTTCTCCGCAAAAGAAAAGGACTCCGAAACCGGATATTCTTACTTTGGCTCAAGGTATTACAGCAGCGATTTGAGCATCTGGCTCAGCGTCGATCCGATGAGTGGGAAATATCCCTCTTTAAGTCCTTATGTTTATTGCGCGGATAACCCGGTGAGGTGCGTGGATCCGGAGGGGAAAGAATTTGAGGAGGGCAAACCGCCTGGAAGAATTTCCACCTTTTTAAACAATCTTGACCGCAAAATTGTTGGTTCTTCGGAAAATCGAAAAGGGGAAGGACATAGTGATGGGGCAAATCAGGTAACAGACGATAAAGTGGTAGATGCAGTCAAGCCTGTGGCTGAAGCAATTGCTATTTCTTTTCCATTGATCTCTACCATTAATGATGCTAAAACCATAATAAAAGGAAAAGACATCTACGAAAATAATGCAACAACATCAGATAAGATAGTTGCAACGGCAAGTATTCTGTCTGGGGGTTCTACTGAAATCATATCTAAAATTGTTAAAACAGGGGAAAAGCCAATATTGACTGTGACTTCAAAAACTGCTAATATTGTGACAAAAGGATATTCTGTCGTGCGTACTTTTTTTGGAGAAAGGGAGAAAAATGAAAAGAAAAAATAAAATCATTGTTTTTATTTGTGGATTTGTATTTATGTTAATTTCCAACATCCTGTTACTTCATATTTTTTCTTTTAAAGGAAGAGAGCCTATGAGTATGGAAGAAATATTTCAATCATTATGGTTATTTATCATAATTTCAATGTTATGCAGTTTAGGAATTGTAGTTGTAATAGATGATGGAATAATTGAATATCGAAAAAATAAGAACAACAAAAACAAATGAATTCATCCTCCCGCACATATAACCCTACCATCCGCCGCGTGCTTCCCGTGCCGCCCGCCCAGGCGTACGCGCCCGCAGGCAGGACGCAGAGGTACGGGAGTATCCAAAAGCCAACAGCTAACGGCCAAAGGCCAATAGCCAAAATCCAACACCCAACTACCAATCCCCAATTCCCAACGCCCCGCTGGACGCACACCTTCTCCGCAAAAGAAAAGGACTCCGAAACCGGCTTTTCTTACTTTGGATCACGCTATTACAACAGCGACTTGAGCATCTGGATCAGCGTCGATCCGATGAGTGACAAATATCCTTCTCTAAGCCCGTATGTGTATTGCGCGGATAACCCGGTGAAGTTGGTGGATCCGGAGGGGGAGGAGGTGACAGATTTTTATGATATTGTAACAGGCGAGCATTTAGAACATATTGAAGATGGGATAGATGAAGCAATCGCTGTTCACAGAAGTGTTTATGATGCTTATGTTGAAGAAGGGACCTTAGAAGAAAACAAGGACAAAATAGGTTACTCTTTAGGGAAAAATTCCGATTTTGTTGATTTGGCTGGAACCATTTATGCTGAATCTGATGCAAAGTATTATTCATTGGAAGAATCTGCTGGAATAGGTTCTGTCCTTCGTAACCGTGCGATTGCTAATAATTCTTCATTGGTTGCAGAAGCATCAAGTGGAAATGTTTATGGGTGGGGGAATCGAAAATCAATTTTGTCTCCTAATGCTAACCCGGATAAAGCAAATATTGCTTATAGGGCGGCTATGCTCACCATAGGAGGTGGTTTTGACTTTTCCAAAGGAGGCTATTACTGGCAAGGAAGAGATTTTGCAGAATCAGGAAGTGGAGCAAATAATCAATTTTATCAAAACGGTTTTCATTTCAGATCCCCGCGTCATGATATCTTTGGTATGGGTGACAAGATTAGCAGTGATTCTTGGAAGTACAAATACGAATCCACAGCCGCAGCTGGGAGAACCGTATTTATGAGACTGACAAAAACTTGGAAGGATGCACATAATACAGAAAAATGGCATGGAGGACGTTAAAACCATGAAACATCACATTGTTACACTAATGTTTGTATTGGGATTTGTCTGTTGTTGTTGCAAGGATTCAAAATCATCGAATTGTAGTGTTCCTGATAATGACGGCGTATTTTTTTCTATAAATGAAAACTATTCTTCAACAGACACAATCTATCCTATCCTTATTACAGATTCTATCAAAGTAAATTACATAATAACTAAGTTAAGAAATAAGTTCGTACCGCAACAAGACTTTGTGAGTTTCAATTTGGAAGAAGGAAAATTCTATCTTTTGGGACAGTTTTTGGTTGTTGATTGTATGCTTGTGGGTCCCTCGGGGTGGGCTTCAAACTTTCGCCAATTTTTTATTATAGATGTTAATAGTCATAGAAGTGTCCATATAATGAGTTTGTCAAACAATATCAACAACTTTTTTTTATCTGATAATTTGATAGTTAATAGCATTGAGTATCCTGACAAGTTCTTTAATGAAGCAGAATTCTTCGATCATTTTTTTGAAGCGGAAAACACTACATTTAGACTAATAAATACGATTATAGAACCAGACTCTCTTTCTCCCATATCTATAAAAGAAGCAGAAAAAACAATAAAATGGAAAGATGTATATGAATATCTTGTGCCGCAAGTTCAGTAAAATTCAACTATATTATTACCGACCCTATCCGTGATGGACGTTTAGGCCATCTTTGCCACAAACTTAACGTTTATGGCAATAGAGCAGCCCCCGCAGGGTAACCATCTACATCAACGGCAAGGAGGTGGAGGTCTCCGTCAAGCAGATACGTTCCGAGATGAACAAATTTTTCAACGAGCAAAAGCGTATGGTCGTCGGATAAGACACCTCTTTTCATCGTGCCGTCGTTTCGCGGCGGCCCCATCCCGTTCTCCGTGGCACGCGCCTGCCGCGCCGCGAGATTGTGTGTGCACGCACGTTTCTACCAAGCTTCCGTCCCTGTCGGGACGTGAGGAGATTCCGCCGCTCCTGTCGTCGCTGGCGGAATGGTGCACATCGCACTTGCTGTCCATGCGGCGGCCCTATTCCTACAGATATGCAACGCCTAACGGCGTTTTGGGGGATAAAGAACGAAGAACATAGAACGGAGACCTAAGAACCGAGAACATAGAACCGCAAATCGCAAATCGCCAACCGCAACAACGAATTGCCTTAACTCCTTAGTTCCTCAACTTCTTAACTGGCTGGCGGTGCGGCAAAGCATCTACCCGTTCTCGCGGGCGGTGTGACGCACTTCCACCTGTATGTCGGGGAACAGTTCCCGCAGGTGGCGGGCCGTCTGCTCGGCGAAATAGACAGAACGGTGTTGCCCGCCCGTGCATCCGAAACAGACCATCAGATGGTTGAATTTCCGTTCCACGTAGTTGCGTACCGCTTGGTCCACCAGCGCGAATGTGTGGTCTTTGAACGCCTGCACCTCCGGATAACGCTCCAAATACTCAATCACACATTCATCCCATCCAGTAAATGCGCGGTATTGGGGCTCGCGTCCCGGATTGGGCAGTGCCCGGCAGTCGAAGACGAATCCGCCGCCGTTTCCGGAAGGGTCCATCGGCAGCGCGCGGCGGAACGAGAAGCTCATCACCTGCACCGTCAGCCCGTCGGAGGGGCGGTAGGGTTTCACGAAATCCGAAGCGATAACCGCCCGCAGCGCACGGGTCAATTCCGGCAGCTGGATGGGCATGTCCATCGTATCGAGCAATCCTTCTAAATTGCGCGCTGCATACGGCACACTCTGCAGAAAATGGGACTTCCGCTCAAAATAGCCCCGATAACCATATGCGCCCATCGCCTGCAAGATGCGAATCAGCACAAAACCTTGGAAATAAGACAGAAATTCCTCCCTGTTGACTTTGATGTGCTGCGACAGCGCCTCCAAATAGACCTCCAACAGGTGTGTTCGGACGGCGGGTGGCATGTCTGCCTTGCCGTCGTATAGCAAAGAGGCGAGGTCGTATTGCAACGCACCTTTTCTACCTCCTTGATAATCAATAAAGAAAACCTGGTCATCGCGCACCATGATGTTCCGCGACTGGAAATCGCGATATAGGAAATAGTCGCTGTCCGCCGTCAGCAGATAGTCCATCAGGCGATTATAATCGTCTTCCAGCAGTTGCTCATTGAACGGCACATTGACCAATTTCAAGAAATAGTATTTGAAATAGTTGAGATCCCACTGCATGGATTGGCGGTCGAAAGCGGCGCGCGGATAGGCCACAGAGAAATCAAAGCCCTCCTTGCCGCAGAGTTGCAGTTTGGGCAACGTGCGCACCACCTGTTCATAGCTGGCTATTACTTTCGGCGAGAACGAGCCGTCCTCCAGGCGCTCGGTGCACAGCAGGTCGTACAGCGTCTGCCTGCCGCAATCCTCCTGCAGGTAATGCTTTTGGTCTGGGGCAATCACATACAGCTGAGGAACAGGCAATTGCTGTCGGGTGAAAAATTCTGTATAAGAGAAAAAAGCCCTGTTTTCGGCAATATCGTCGTTGTAAGCGCCGATTAGTGTGCGTCCGTCCGCAAGCGTGAGGCGGTAGTAGCGGCGGTGCGACCCTGACAGGGGCAGCTGTTCGCAGGAAACGACATCTTGGTTGGCGTATTCTTTGGCCATCCGGCTCAAAAGGGCGGGGGAGTCAATGGTTTTAGACATAGTATGAATGGTTTGCAGCCGCAAAGATACGACTTTTTTGTATGCACGGTGAATGATGTGAGATGTAAGACGTTAGACTTGAGATTTTAGATTTGAGTGTGATTTACCGGTTCGTCTTTACGGAAAAACTCTTGTTAAGCAAGACCTTGGCAATTCCCACCAGATAGCCCCAACCGTAGCTGACATGGATAACTGGAAAAACCGCCATCAGGATGGGGACGATTCTCGGATTCCGAGTGGATTTCAGACTGAAAAGGAGATCAGAAATCAGGTAGAGGGCAAGAACGATCAGATAAAGGGCGAGGAATATGGGGTGCAGACAGGCTAAGATTCCGCCGATGAGCAATCCAAGGACAAAGCCCGGTGGAAAGAACTGCCGGAGGGTGGCAGGCTTGCCCAACTTTTTGTTTACCAATGGTTTGAAAAGACCATACTGGTAAAACATCTTGCTCACTTTGCCTATCGTGTCGCGGGCGTAGTAGTTGATGACTACAGACGGAATCAGGTATATTTTCCCGCCATCGCGGATGATTCTGCCGTTGAATTCGTCGTCTTGGTTGCGCACCAACTCTTCATCGAAAAAGCCGATCTTCTCAAAAATAGTCTTGCGAAAACAGCCGAAGGGCACCGTGTCCACCAACATTTCCCGCTCTGCACCAATGCGGAAGTAGGAGTTGCCCATGCCAAAAGGTGAACTCAACGCGAAGGCGATGGCCTGGCATACTGGTGTGTCGTTGACAGGCAGGGTGCGGCACACGCCACCCACGTTGTCGGCCCCGAGCGCGTTGAGCCGCTCGGTCAAAACAGAGAAGTAGTTGTCGGGGTACTCCGCGTGCGCGTCCAGGCGGATGATGATGTCGCCCTTGGCCACCCGGATGCCGATGTTCAGCGCCACCGGCACAATCTTGTCGGGATTGTCCAACAGATGGATGAATGGATGCCGCTCCGAATACGCCTGCACCCGCTCCCGCGTGCGGTCGGTGCTCATGCCGTCCACAAAGAGCACTTCCATGTTCTCTTTTGGAAAGTCTTGAGCCAGAATGGATTCAATACATTTTCCGATGTATTTTTCTTCATTGTAAATGGGACAGATGATGGAAATCATACGGAAGGGAATTAGGCGTTTGGTATAATCTGGCGATAGATGTTCTGATAAGTTTGGGCTATGGATGTCCATTGGAAGGTTTGGAACCGTTCTTCGGGCAGAGTCTGGTAGTCTTCCGGGTGGGTGAGCAGTCTGCGCAGGGCCTCCCGAATGGAGTCGGTGGAGTTGGGATTGACACTTTCACCTACCGTTTCTTCAAAAAGCCCGTCGATGCCTTCGTTTTTCGTGTAAAGCACAGACAAACCTTGAGACAGGGCCTCCATATATACCAATCCGAAGGTCTCGTGGATAGAGGGCATGGCGAAGACGCTGTTTTCTTTATACAGTTTCTGTAAAATGTCTTTGTCGAAAATGCGTCCGTGGTAGGTGATGGTGTTGGAATGGACATTCACCTGATCCAAAACTTGCTGTTCGCACTCGCCGGTGCCGCCCACCAAGTTGAGATGTATGTCGGGGATGTCGTTTTTGAGTTGCAAAACAGCATCCATAAGCCGCAGCACGTTTTTATTATGGTCGAAATTGCCCACGAAGATAAGGGAGTGGTTTTGTCCGTGCTGTTGCGGGTCGGGATGCAATGCCGACAACCAGTAGTTGTTTAGTCCGTTGGGGATGACGAGGCTCTTGTCGCGGAGCAGGGAGCGCATTCCGATGAGGGTGAAGTTGTTGGTCAGGCGCTGTTGCAGCATCGGGGTGATGAAGACCACTTTTTCCGCCTCGCGGATGACAGCGCGGTGCACCCACCACAGATGGGGCGTGTATTTCAGGAAGGCGTTGAGGTCGCTGTTGCGCACGGCCACGATGTAAGGGATGCCATAGTGCCGCTTGAGCCACAAGGCCGCGGCTCCGTCGCTGAACAGGTTGGTGGCATGTACGCACGCCACATCGTCCAAATCCACCTGCTTGGCAATGTCTTTCCCGATATTGTCGATTTTACGGTTGAAAAACAATCGGTGCAACGGTTTCAGAATGAAGGAATAGATAATGCGGGTGTGCTCTCCTTCAAAGGCGTTTTGACCGGTAAGGGATTCGTTACGTATGGGGGTGTACACAATTTGTTGAACCCCTTCTTGGTCAAGATGTTGGTATAATTCCGTGTGTACTTTGCTGTAAGTGAAGTCGTTGCTGATATGCAGCACCGTGTTGCCGTGTGCGTCGTGGGCGGGTGCCTGCTGGTATTGGCGGAACGTGGCCCCGAGGAGCAGGAAGGCCATCATCTGCACCGAGCCTGGCCCATAGGGGAAGTTGGGTTCCACGAAGCTGACCATCAGGGGTATCGTACACGCCACGAAGCCCACATCGCGCAGGGCGGTCCACCGTTCCCGGAATAGAGCCACGATGGTGCGGATGCCGAAATAGAGGTAGAAGGCCACCAACGGGAACGACCAGATACCATAGCGCACCATGCGCAGCAGGATGTAGTTGTGGATGATCAGAATGCCCGACGATTCCTCCTGCTCGCCAAGGAGCGGGTCTTTGAGGAGGAACTCCAACCCTTTTTGATTCCGCTCCCAACGGTTGGAGGTCAGCACGTCAAGATCCGAGGAGGATTTGCCCCCAACCATAAAGCGCGTCAGCTCGTCGCTGATGAATCCTACATATATTATATAAGCAATCAGAAGAATACCAAGAATGGTGAGGATATTCTTCAGGGAGGGACGCCATTCCCAATGGATGTCTTTGACGGAAAGGAACAAGGCGCATGCCAGCAGTGCGAAGCAGTCGGAGCGTGCACGGATGAGCACGAGCAAAAGCAGGGTGAGGATGAAAAGAACCAGAAAATGCGTGCGTTGTTTGGGCAGTTTTAAGGTAAAGAAATACATGACGGAACCCGCAATGGCCACCATGCCGCCAATCTGGTTTTTGCCTTCGTCCAGCATGTAGTGTTCGGGCACAATGAGGTTGCCCGCCCAGAAGAAGCAGTTGATGACACACATGACGATGAGCCCCAGCGTGTAATAGTAGCAGATGTTTGCCCACTGTTCAAGGTCGTAATCCAAGGTCATGCCGATGCCGATGCACAGGCACGCCACCACCAGCTGCGACAGGTCGGCGAGACGGAACCGATGGCCAAGTAGTTTGAAGACGACAAATTCCACCGCCACAATTAGGATGGTGAGGATGAAAAGGCGCATGAAACGTTCGGAACAGTAGGTTTCGAGAGAAAAGGTGAGCACAAAGGAGGCGGCCATGCAGGCCATGATGGCATAGCGGAGGATGTAGTACGTGACGGTCAGATAGACCCATGGGAGGTAGGAGGCTACGACCATTCCCAAAGTGGCCAGAAGCAGATATTGGGCGATTTTCTTTTTCATTGCTGTAAAATCTATTTGATTTTGGAGATAGCTTTCAAACTATTTGGATGGATTGTTTTTCAATGCATGGATCAGCAGGTTTCGGCGAGTGTCGTTTTTCAACATCGTCAACAGACTTTGCTGCGATTTGGACGTGCGCCCTGTCAGACGGTGGAGGATCCTCTTAAAGATGATTTGGATTCGGGTGCCCAATGGCAAACGGGCGTCGAAACGCTCAACGATAGGGAATTCTTGGGTGGTGGCCAGCTTTTGCACAGCTTCTTGGAGGTAACGGTCATAGGCTGGGACATCGTGCAGATAATGGCATAGCTGCTCATTGTGCCGCTGCCGTTCTTCGTTTTTGTCAATGGAGATTCTCCTGTTGGCGGTGTTCACCGTGTCCACGGTCTCGAAAGTGAGCTGTCCGTCGCAGAGGTGGCCGATGACGCAAAGTCCTTCGTACCAGTGCGGTTTGTCAGTTTTGAAGTCGGGACTTTTCTGACTGTTGAAGAAGAAATTGCCCAGGCTGTAGAAGATGGTTTTGCCCTTGTAGGTTTCCCATCCCTGCGGGCAATGGGGATGCGTGCCGATGACTGCATCGGCACCATAGTCGATAAGGTCGCGGTAGCGTGCGATGGTCTCCGGCATGGGTACGTCGAGGTATTCGATGCCGTCGTGCGGCAACACGAACAGGAAATCCACCTCTTTTTTCGCTGCCATGATGTCGTGGTTCACCCGAAGGTCGTTGAGGTAGGCGCAAGCTAAACCGTCGTGTGGTTGGAAAGGGTCGAAGACGCCGTGCTTCGCAGCAAAGCATAACGCCATAAAGCCGATTTTCACCCCTTTGATTTCCACAACCTTAACCTTGTAGGCCTCCTCGTAGGTGCCCGACCCGAAGGTACGGTGCCCCAAAGCGGCTGCCGTTTTAAGGAAACCCTCTTCCCCGCAGTCGAAGACGTGGTTGTTGGCCATCGGGAAAAGATTGAACCCTAAGTCGGACAGGAACGCGGGCGCATCGTCGTTTTGGTGAATTGAGACGTGCGATTGTGCCGCTTCCGGCATCAGAGGAGCTTCGAAGTTAACGACACGCAGGTCGCAACTCTCCAACAGGGCCTTCAAATCCTCAGAAACGGAGATGTGGGCGGTGGAGGGCTTGGAGCAGAAGTCTCCGGCGAAAAAGATTCGGATGTTTTCCATTGCGATGGATTTATCGGTTGTTTGGCGGTGGCAGGATGGTTTTCTGACCGAAAAGAAGGTCGGTTTCCGGCAGTCGTCCCCGGTCGAAACCGCCGCCGGGTGTGAAGGTGAGTTCGCCGAAATAGGCCTTGCCTTTTTCCAGGTAGAAGTCGGCACGCACGAACGGGAAAGGCTTGGAGAGTTTTTCCGCATAGTCGAAAAGCTGGTCTATACCCTCCGGTTTGGGTAGCGTGAAACCCTCCGGGGCAGCCTTGCCCTGCCGGTTCAGCCGTTGCAGTTGCCAATGGCGGTCAAAAAAGTAGAAATCAGGCTTTTCCTGCGTTCCCCTACCGATACAGCACAGAACATATAGGGCTTCTCCGTTGAAACAGTAGAATTTGTAATCTACGGGCGAACGACCGTCTTCGGTCTCTATAAACTGCTCACAGAGAATCCGTTTTTCTTTGAAGTCGTATTGCGGCTCGGCAGCGATGAGATGAAATTTTATTTTCTCAAACCTGTCCAAATCCCGTATGGTGGCAGGAATGTCCAATTTGGACTTGTCGGGACAGATGACGTTGCCACCACAGCCGAAGTTCCATTTCAGCACAAACTTGTCGGGCAGTTCGTCCCAGTTGATTTCCGATGCGTGATGATATGTTTTAATCAGCGGATTCAGGATATGCTCTAATCCGCAATCCCTCACGTATTCGCGTACACGGAACTTGTCGGCGCATTGCTTCACTAACTCGTTGTCTTTGTAGTAGTTGAGTTTCATCCATTGGATCTTTTCGTCCAAGGTCTGCGGGTTGTCGAGATTCAATTTCCGATGATGGTAGATCCGAAACAGGGTGCGCACACTCCATTCGGGCGACAAGGTCGTCAGCAGGTAGCGAAATGCTAGGTTTGTTTTGGAACGGAATTCCATAGTATGTTGATTTATAATATGTTACCAATATTCGTTTCTTGTATTGGGCTTCGTATAAGCCTCTTGGATGATGCGTTCGGTGAGGTCTCCGAAGGCAGGTCCGAAGGCCGATTGGCTGAGGTCGGGGTTGGCGTTCCATTCAATGAGGATGGGGGTGCCGTCCTTGCCGACAGAGAAGTCCCACGCGGCAAGGTTGAAGTAGGGCAGACGGTAGTGTTGACGCTTGGCGGTTTCCACTACAGCCTGGAAATTCGGAATCTCATACCCCTCCAGCGTAACGCCTACATCGGTTTTCTCCACCATGTCGTTGCCAGGCGCACCGTATGCGTATTTGGCCAATTTCCCGTCCGGATTGATGCGTGCGCTGATGCCGCCAGAGCTCTCATTGTCAATCACTTGGTCTTTCTGTCCAATCCGAATGACAGCATATATGAGCATAACGTCCATGCCTGACCGGTAGGTGAGCAGCCGGATGGTGTTTGCCGAGGTCGGGTTCAGCGCGCTCATGGCAGGATGCTGCTCGATGAACTCCTGCACCAGGAAATCCTGTCCGTACGAGGAAAAAATGTCCCCGATACGTTTTCCGTCAAGGTTGGTGACGCTATCTTCCACATGCAGCCGGCGCACGCCATGCCCCCGTGATTCCCGTGAGGGTTTGATGATGGCGGCATCCAGATTTGAGCAGATGTTTTCCGCCTCCTCTTTTGTAATGGCTTTATTTCCAGCATAATAGTAACCGTTGATGTTCTTGATGAAGGTGGCGGGTTGCGTCACATCGGGAAACAGCATGTCGGAGACGTTCTTATCGGCGTAGGCATCCATCATCCAGTATTGGTTCATTCGTCCGATGAGTTCCGTGCGGTACAAACTGAGCGGAATGTATTTTTTGGAATACTCGTTTCTTCTGGAATACAGGAATTTATGCCAGATGAGGGGCACCCGGTGTCCGGTGAGTGATTTGTAATAATCTTGGATTTCACGCTTTTGTTCGGCCGTCAGTTCTCTGCGTACGCGCAGTTTGCGGTATTTGGCCGTGAGTTCAGCCACAAAGGAGTGTATGGATATCCTTTTGGTTATCTTGGCGAAACAGCGTTTATATAGATCCATGAACATAAGTGTGGGATTTATTCGTTGTGTATGATTTTTTGAAGATGTTTTGGGGACAAAGTGTGGGGAAGCCGGCCGAAATCATATCTTTTTCCGGTTTTTTTCCAGGCAAAAAAACAGTCACGGATTTCCGGTCTCCATCCTTTCCGGATAAAATATTGCCCTGTGCGGTCCCAAAAGTCGTTGACTTCGATGACCACTGGCCCGTCGTTGGTGATAGCGATGTCCCATCCGGCGGCTTTGATGAAGGGCAGGGTTTGCTGGAATTTCAACACCTCCTTCTTGATGTCCTGCCAATCCTGAATCTGTACCCCGTTGATGGGATTTCCACTATCGGGATGCACGTCAATGTCGCGGATGTTTTGCCACCCGTCATATTGGATGGCGTATTGCAAAGTGCCGGTTTCGGTGTCAATGCAGGCATCCACGTTCCCGCCACCTCCCGCATTGTCCACGCACTTGCCGGCCCGCCCGATTTTCGTGAAGGTGGCGATGATGCGCGCCTCCCCATCGGGATATAGCAAAGTCATAAAGCGCACTGTGTTGACTGAGCTGGCGTTCAGGGAAGCCATCTGGTCGGTTTGCACCACGATGCTTTCAAAGATGAGCGGCTCGTCGGCCAGCAGTTCGGACAGTCGCGTCACTTTCCCGTTAAAAAGGTGCAGCATGGCATCTTCCTCTAAATATTCAATCGAGTTGACGACTACCACATTGTCGCCATGGGAGCTTTCGGTGGTTTTGATGACGCATTTCTGTACTTCTTTTTCGCGCAGTATCCTACAAATGCCTGATGTTGAATTAGATACATTTTCCGATTCGACGGCACTTTCCGGTTGGTAATAGGCATATAATTCGGAGGTCCGGATGCCGGCGTTCTGCATCAGGGTGTGTGCCACGTATTTGTTGCGGGAAAGAATGTAGTATTTGTTGGGGTTCAGGTAATCCAGATAGTAGCGTTGCTCATTTATGCCAAGGAATTGTTGCCGGAAGGTCTCGCTCCGGTTATACATGGAGAATTGGTCATATTCCTCCAACGTGATGCCCCTATTCCGGTGAAGGTGGAAATAGTCGCGCAATACGGGCAACCGTTTTTGGGCGGGATAGCGGTGCAAGCAGTTGCGCAGATGCTTTGTTTTTCGAAATATTGTCTTAATTCTCATATTGTTACAAGTGAGCTCTGGTATATCCGTATTGCATGTCCAGCTCTTTTTCCCGTTGCACATCAAAAATCCGGTGAAATCCGGTAGCTTTTACGGAGGCGGGTGCGCCGGCAAGCAGAGAGTCGGGTTCTATATTGGAAAAATCTTTGTTTATCAAACTGTTGGAGGCTATGATGGTTTGAGTTGGCACAACCGATCCTTTGGAGATGGTAACGCGGTTGCCCACCCAGATGTTGTCGCCCAGGGTGATGGGTTTGGTGAGCGGGGGTACTTGGTTGCCTTTGTGGGTGAGTTCGATGTAATGGAAGGAGGAGTCCATGATCTGGATGTCCCAGGCCATCCGCACGTTGCGTCCGATGGTGATGCGGTCAAAGCAGAACATGCGAAGGTTGGTGCCGAAGATGCCGTCGCGTCCGCCAATTTCCAATATGGCGTTGTCGGCTACCAACACGTAGGAGCCTTGCATGAATTTGATGGGTCCATGAATGATCATCGTGCCCGATATGGTCCAGATGCACTTCTGTACCGCCGTGGCGATGTAGTAGTCCCGTTTCCCGATTTTCACCATGCCGGAATAGATGTTGTCCGTGTCTAAGATGATTTTCCCGGTCATCCGTCTGAACTCTGCTCTGCCATAAACATATAAGGGCAACCGAATGGCCTGTCGGAATGGCAACATCTTGAAATTCAACCATATCGTTTTGATGAGGTTGGTTTTGAAAAGAATATGGAAAAACAGTTTTATATGGCTCATTTCTTCAGTTTGCTTAACAGGATTTCTTTATACGTTTGATAACCTTCCATCTTGCCTGCAACGGAAAACAGCCAGTACAGCCCGGCAAATAGGATGATCTGGATGAGCATTACCCAATAAGGATGCAGGGGAATGTATAACCCGATGAAATAGACGGCAAGACCGATGATGGCGGTGCCCAAGTAGCAGAATCCCACATCTTTTATCTGTTTTATCAGTCCGTATCCGATGAGTTTTCCGTTTACTATTGCGTTGATGATGAAGGAGATATATCCAACGGAGGTTACCGCCCAAAGCAGTCCGTATATGCCGAATTGGAATCCGGCCACGATGAGACCGATACCGATGAGGCGCTTGGAAAGCTGGACAATGAAGTAGATGGTGCTTTTTCCTAATGATTTTATAACGTTGGTGTTCAATGTGTTGAGTGTGTAAATCATGCTGGAGATACACAAAATCTGGAAATAGGGGGCTGCGGTGATCCATTTGGCGCCATAAAGAAGCATGATGAGGGGCTGCGCGATGACCATCATCAGTACCATGAGCGGGAAGTTGAGGTAGGTGATGGCTTTGATGTTCTTGCGCACGCCCGCCAAAAGTTTTTCTTTGTCATCCTGAAGGGCGGAAAATACGGGAAAGGAGACCTCATTGACAATCGCGGACAGGGAATTGGTGGGCACTTCTTCCAGCTTTTTCGCCTGGGTGAAATAGCCTAAGTCTTTGGCAGAGTAGAATTTGCCGATAATCAGACTTTGCAGGTTGGTGTAAATGGTTTCCACCAAAGAAGAGAGCAGCATCAGACCGCCGAAGCTGAAGAGTTCTTTCAACGATTGGAAGCTGAACTCCAGAGTGGGTCGCCAGGTGCTCATTTTCCAGAGCAGCATCACACTTACGAGTGCGCTTACTAACGCGGACGCCACAAGACTCCAGACGCCGTAGCCCAGAAAGGCCATGATGATGGCTACCGTCACGCCGCACAATGCAGAGACGATGTTCCGTATGGAGAGTTCCTTGAATCGTAATTGCTTCTGTAGTTGGTTGGATTGGACAATGGCAAACGATTGGATAAACAGGACGATACTTTGCACCCGGAGCACGTTTTTCAGCAGCGGTATGTCGTAGAATCTGGCGATGGCTGGAGCGGAGAAATAGAGGATGACGTAGAAGATGAGCGACATCACGAGGTTCCAGTAGAACACGGTGGTGTAGTCGATATGGGTGGGCTCCTTTTTCTGGATGAGGGCTTGTCCCAGGCCGCCGCTGATGAAAATGCTGGAGATGGCGATGAAGACATAGAGCATTCCGATACAGCCGAAGTCATCGGGCATGAGCAGGCGGGCGAGCACGATGTTGGAGAGGAAGGAAATCCCCACCGTGCCGACACGTCCGATGCCGCTCCACAGCATTCCGGAGATGGTCTTTTGTTTCAAGTCGCTGTCAGCCATTGTTTTAGCGTATTGAATTATTTATCACCTTGTGAGAATGGTTCCAGATAATCGAAATGTGGGGTCAGCTTCCCCTTTTCGAGGATGGTGGCGCGCTGGATGATGTTGGAGTGCTCGCGTTTGAGCAGCGGGACAAGCACATGCTGCATCAGCATATCGCCGAAATAGGCGCTGGTGTCGAGGGCTAAGGCGTTGGGGCAGGTGTCCACGGCCATCACGGAGATGTTGCTCTCTTGGGAGAAAGCGGGTTCCTCTTTGCCGGTTTGCGGGTTATAATCGTAAAAGGGCTCGTCGTGGGTGGAGGATCGCAGGGTGGATTTCAGACTGCCTTGAATGTCGCACGTCACATCCCCGATGAAGCGGATGCGCAGGGTGGGGTCGGCCAGGTCTTCTTGGCTGAGGTAAACGGGGGCTTCCGGAGCCCAGAAGTGGGCGGAAACCAAAACATCGGCTTTGCGGGCCCAGCGCATGAAGTCGCTGCGGTAGGCGGTAGGATGATGGATGAAATCGTCCCAGGAGAACGCCCCTCCGTCGTTGCGGGCCACGAGGCGGTCGGCATCTGCCGAGCAGAAAGAGAGAGCGTTGACGGGGCCGTCTGCGAGAAACTGCTCTTCGGTGAGGCGGACGGCTCCAATTTCTTCCAGAATGTGCTGGGCGCCGTGCGAGACACGCCCGTTGCCGGTAACCAGCAACTTGACCGCCGGCAGTTTCACGGATTTCAACGCATTCGTGAGGGCCTCCAAGGTGAAGTGCTTGTCGGGTTTGGGCAGCTCATAGAGATGGTGGCGCAGGCCGTAGCCGCGCAGCGTGTAGTAGGTGCCCACGATGCCCGCCCACCAGCCGAACGCACACACGCGCCGGTTGTCGTCGTCCACCAGATACTCGTAGTCCGAGAAGGTGATGCGCTTGGCCATCAGGGTCTGCAACAAAGGACGGTTGTAGGCCTGCATCTTGGCAATATGCCCGAAGAAAAAGTAGTGTTTTTCCGGAATCAGGGTGCGGATATCCGCCTCCTTGATGCCGAACAGGATATCGCAGTCGTCCACATTGTCCGTTACCCGCACGCCCGCTTGCCGGTAGGCGTCATCGGAATAGGCACGTATGTCACTCGACTGCACGACAAACTCATCCTGAGGAAAACTGCGTTGCAGTTCAGCTAAATGGCTGGGTGTCAGCGCTACGCGATTATCCTCGGGAATCTTCGTCTCTTTGATAAGTCCGATTTTCATAATATGTTAAAGTGTATTTTTACCCATTATAATATACGGGGCAAAGATACAAAAAAAGGTGCAATCCTAACAGGATGCTATGATTCTCACCGCTTCACCGCAATCACCCTAAACCCGATCAGCGGGGACGGGCCGTTGTAGGGCTTCTCGCTGTCGATGCGGATGTCGTAGCCGGGGTCGTACCAACTGCCGCCAATCGCGATGCCGCGCTCAAAGACCATCTCCGCCACGTTGCCGCACATGTTGTAGAGACCGTAGGCGTTACGGTAGTATGTCTTTACCGGCACTGTGGGGAGAATATGATATTTTACGGACCAAAGACCCATCACCTTGTACCCATCGTCCGTGCGGGAGATATACATTTCGGGGACATGCCAATAGTTATATCTGGGTTTTTTATAAATGGTTTCAAGAAATGGAGAACCATTAGAATAGG
>JAIKYR010000077.1 GCA_024682995.1 Bacteroidales bacterium
ATGTAGGGGCGAATAATTATTCGCCCCTACAACACCCCCAACAGGAATTCCACCACCCTCTTCCCCTGATGTTCCATTGTTTCCAACGACGTCAACGCCTGCCGCTTCACCGTGTCGTCCTCGTCCTCGGCATGGTTGAGGATGAGGTGGCGTTCGTAGTCCACCGTGAATTCGGGATGTCCCTGGAAGGTGAGGATGTGATGGCCGATGCGGAAGCTCTCGTAGCGACAGAAATCGCTGGTGGCAAGGGGGATGGCACCTTCCGGCAATTCCATCACCTGATCGTGGTGGTTGACGATAAGGCGCATTTTATTGTCGGGAAACCAGGGGAGCAACTCCTTATCGAGGACTTCCATTTCGCGGATGCCCACGCCCCAGCCGCCGGCATAGCGCTCCACGCGTCCGCCCAACGCCTGCGCGATGACTTGGTGTCCGAAGCAGATGCCGACCAAGGGTACTTGCTGTTTAGCGGCCATCCGAATCCACTCCTGTAAAGATAAGATCCACGGCAGCGTGTCGTAGGCGGCGTTGTTGGAGCCCGTGATGAGGTAGAGTTCATCCGCAGCGGGATGTTCCGGCAATTCGCCGTCCAGCGTACGATATACTTTGAAGATGATGTTTGGGTCCACGGAATGAAACCGCTTCTCGAACAGATATTCGTGGCTCGGGATGCTCTCCGGCAGCAGTCCGGGGAACGTGTCGCAAAGCAGGAGATTGACTTTGTTGATCATCATAAAGACTTAGTTCTTATAAGGATGTTCGGATTTCGGACGGTGTTTTGTGGGAATATTAAAACAGTTTCCGCAAATCCATTGGCAGAAACTCCTCCACAGGAAGACCGCCTTCGCCAATAACAAGGAGATTCTTCAAGTCTTGATTTAATAATCTGATATTCAAGCTTTTTATACGTATCAATACATTTTACTCAAGGGGTTGAGTATTTTTACACGATGCAAAAATAAACAAAATTGAAGTAAACTGCAATAGCTGGTATCTTTTGTTAATTAGAACAGTTCGCCCGCCCTATTTCTATTTTGAAAATACGAAGTGCCACTTCCGATTTTCAATTAAAATCGGAAGCAAAAATACACTTATTTTTTGGTAATTATATACATGATGGCACAAATTTGATTGTGAAAACAGAACCTCTTTGTTTGAGAGTGTTATGCAAAGAGTGGATATCGTACTTTGCGACAAGTATCAATTTATCAGATAATTACGACCTTTAACTTTTCTCTTGATAGAAAAGTTACAAAAGATCAAGCCGACATGAATGCCGCCCGCTCTGTCCGCCCTCTGACAGCGGCGGCAAACGTGAACAAAAATGCCGGCCAGAGCAAAAAGGAAACTAACTCTGCTGGCTTTGCATTTTTGTAAACGCAAGCGCCTTTGCACGCCGCTGTTGGAGGCCGGTCATTCACGCCGCGTCCGCACCGCATGTCGGCATCCCCGCCCGCGTGCTCTATGGGCAGATGCACCCTAAAGCACCCTATGATTAAATGAAAACGGTTGATTCTGCCGTCGGTCTCATCTTTGTTGTGCCATCATGTATATAACTCCCTATTATTATCAAACTGCAACCATTTGACTTTTTTGCTTCATAGTACTGTATAATGTTGTAACTTTGCCGCGCCGTTGTCTTCGGAGGGTGTTTCCAGACTTCGAGTCCTTCGCGGGACGGCGTGAAAGATTTTAAGATTATGAAAAAGCTGGTTCTGACTGTTGCACTAATACTTATCGCAGCACTGGGTATGGCGCAGGCTGATTTGCGAAGAGCCGAGGGCTTGAGTGACAGTGATTGGAATAGAATTAATGAATATCCCGAATATTTCAAGGAGATACTTGCGGTTCAGGATAGTCTGATGGTCGGGCAAACAGTTTCCGTGTCGCATCTCCAGTCATTGATGCCCCGGACATACGATGAATTCCTCATTTTCATTAATATGGAGTATTATGCCGTGACCACCTCTGAAGGCGGGATCTTTCAGGTGGAGGACGACAAGGGTGTGTGGTCGGTAGCTGCCAATTACGCCAAAGCCGACACTCTTGATATGATGAGACTTTATCTGATGTGGTTTGAATGGTGCGACGGTTGGATAGCGGAAGATGTCTGGACGGAAGCGGTGGAGATTGAACGTCGTAACCCTCAAAAATTCAAAAAGTTGATGGCATCTTCCAAATGGTACGAAAACAGGCAGGTGTTCAGGGAGGAATATATCAAATGGGAACAAACGGAAAAGGATTAGAAAACATTTCAAAAACGTCACAATATGAACACCACCATCGAAAAAAAAACTTGATTACCGCTGCTTTTTACTCGGAATCATTCTTTACTGGATGTTTGATGCCGTTTGGGGATCTTTCGCTTCGTTTTTCTTCCCGCTGGAAGCCGTGCTGCATCCAATAGCCGTGGTTGTCGGGAAATCCCTGCTGTTCCTGCTGGTTTTTTATCTCCTGTTCCGCAAACCGAGGATGATCGATGTCAAATGGGGGCATCTCGCAATATTTGTCGGAACTGTCATTCTGATGAATCTGTTGTCCGCATTCATCTCCGACCGTTTTTGGGATCTTGATTCCTTCGCGGACAATCAGATGAAATGGGACATTCCCAATTATACGATGAATAGTGTGCGGAAGTGGGCGAATCTGGTCACCTCGTTTCTCACCGTCGGTTTCTTGTGGTGGCGTTATGATTCGGAGAATATGGAAGCTGGCATAGATGCTTCGCCAGAAGAATCACGAAGTTATTATGGCGGAATCTTGTTCGCCATCACCTTAGGTTATATTCTTTCCTTGATCAGAGTGCTTGGCGGCGGATATTGGACATTTGCCCACCATCCCATCTTGATTGAGGTGATTACCTGTCTGCTGATTGTGCTCATTAGCATAGGGGCGATCCTTATGCTGGTCAAAAAACACACGATGGTGCTCTCCATCACGATGATTTTCATTTTCATCGTCCTCCACTTTTTCTCATCGCATTATCTACCGAACATTTTGTCCAATCATCTCACTCCAAACGACACCTTGTACGGACAGGTGAATGTTTTCCCCGCTGTCGCGACCGTTTGTGACATTGCGTTCAATCTGGCCGCTTTTATCCTTTACCGCAGGGAATTGAAACAACATAATGTGTAAAAGCGCGCCATGGCGCGTCTCTACACTATTCCCAACCGTACGTTGCCCCATCGCGGTCGGCACCCGTTTTTATATCGGAATATTTTGTAGTTTTGCGGGGTTGAAACGATAATACGTATGGAAAAAGAACGCAGTATTGACAGATTAGCCCGATATATCATCATCTTGGGCACGCTCGCCATAGCCGCTGTGCTATGCTATTTCTTCAGCAGTGTGCTGGCTTACATTCTCTTGGCCTTTGTGGTGTCGCTGATAGGACAGCCCATCTTCAAGTTGCTGAAGAAAATAAAAATCAAAGGGAAATCGGCTCCGGACGCTCTGTTGTCGGTGGTCACGATTTGTATCATCTTCGCTTTACTGTTCCTTTTGGTTATGCAGGTGATTCCCGTCGTTTCTGGCATCTTACGGGATGCTTCTCTGATGAATACACAGGAAACCGTGGATGCACATAACTTAATTGACCGGGCTAATGATTGGATAATCAAGGTCATACCTTGGGTTGGCGAGGATTTTGACGGAGTGCAGATGCTAATCCAGAAGCTCTCGGAAGTGCTGGATTTGTCGGACATCCCTGCCATCTTAGGTTCAGTGGCGTCTGCGGTGGCCGGTCTTGCTGTCGGACTTTTCTCTGTGCTCTTTATTTCGTTCTTTTTCACTAAAGATGAGACCCTTTTCGGGAGAATTATCGGTTCTTTGGCACCTGATACGATAGAAGAGATGGTAAAGAAGACCATTTTGGACATTGAACGTCTTCTTTCCCGCTATTTTGTGGGGCTGATTATGGAGATTTTCGGCGTGGTGGTGCTCGACTGCCTCGGTCTCTGGCTTATTGCCCGTATCGGTTTCAACTATGCGCTTGGCATCGCCTTCATTGCCGGTCTGCTGAATATCATCCCATACGTGGGTCCGCTGATTGGCGAGGCCATCGGTGTGGTACTTTGTCTCATCTTGAAATACGGCGCAGGCATCGGATTGAACGTGAATATTTGGGTTTTTGCCCTCATTGTGCTGGCCATCATGCTGACCGTCCAGTTGGTGGACAATTTCATCTACCAGCCGCTCATCTATTCCACCAGCATCAAGGCTCATCCGTTGGAGATATTCATCGTGTTGCTCATTGCCGGTCACGTCGGTGGCATTGTGGGAATGTTGGTTGCCATCCCCTCCTATACAGTCATTCGTGTTATTGCCAGCCGTTTTTTCTACGACAACAAGATCGTGAGACGGCTGATTCCCGATGTGGAGAATGAAAATACGGATGCGTTGGTGTGATTCATCTGCGGAAATATTGACGACCTTTTTACCTATACAATAATATAATATAAAAGGGCAATGACGCTTTTTGTTTTGTCGATGCCTTAAATATAGCCCATAAAAGAGGGGGGTGTCCTATCAGTTTTTTGCAACTTTTGAAAAAAAACTCCGAAATCGTCTTGTTATGACCTTCGAAAAAGGGGTGAAAAAGGCCTGTTTTGGGGCTATTTTTGACCTGTTTTCCATAAAAAAATGCATGCTATAAAATTTTTTCTTGTTGAATATCAATAACATAACAAAAAAATCAAAAAAAAGTACGTTGGAGGAGTTGAATGTATTCTTCAAAGCACTATTTTTGCGGTCCCAAATGAGGGGGAAAGGACGAGGGTCCATCGAGGCGAAGGGAGTTTGGGGAGTTCATTGAAAGAATGAAGAAAGATGTAGCAAATACTCAAGGATTTTTTTGAGGTTCGCAAGCGATGAGGCCGGGACAGACAAAAAAGAAGAAGAAATTATTTA
>JAIKYR010000155.1 GCA_024682995.1 Bacteroidales bacterium
GTTCCGCACCACGAACGTGTTGGTCATCGGCGATGTGATGATTGACTGCTACATCACCGGCAAGGTGACGCGCATCAGCCCCGAAGCGCCAGTTCCCATTGTCAACGCGCAAAGCCGCACGTACCGCCTCGGCGGTGCTGCCAACGTGGCCCTAAACCTCAAATCACTCGGTGCCCATCCGATTCTCTGTTCGGTGATCGGCAGCGATAATAAAGCCAAGGTCTTCTATGACCTGATGGAGGATTGTGATCTGGATTCGGTGGGCCTGGTTCCCATGTATGGCCGTCGTACGACGGTGAAATACCGCATCATCGGCAATAACGCCCACATCGTGCGTGTGGATGACGAGCGCGACGAACAACTGAAGGAGCGCGAGAAACGCCAGCTGATCACTACGGTGGAACAGCTTATTGACCATCATTCCATTGATGCGTTGATTTTTGAGGACTATGACAAGGGCCTTTTCTCCAAAGACCTGATTCAGGAGATTATCAATTTTGCCCATAAGAAGAATATCTTCATTGCTGTGGATCCTAAGAAACGGAATTTCAACAACTATTCCAACGTCGATTTGTTCAAGCCTAACTTGAAGGAATTGACCACCGGTCTTAATCTTGAGGATAATGTGGAGCTTACGTTGGAGGATATTCACGACATCGCGAAGAAATTCGCCGCCGAAAAGAAAATTGGCAAGGTGATGATCACCATGTCGGCCAAGGGCATCGCATTCTACGACAGCAGCAATGGGCATTTCCATCACCAGAAGGCCTTCAAGCGCCGTGTGAGCGATGTGTCTGGCGCGGGTGACACGGTCATCTCGGTGGCCACCCTCTTCCTGCTCAAGGGCGAATCGGTGGAGCTGACCAGCCTGGCCTCCAATTTGGCCGGCGGCCTTGTGTGCGAATATGTGGGTGTGGTCCCCGTTAATGTGGCCCAGTTGAAAAACGAGATTCTGAAGAATCAGCCCGCTGAATAATAAAACGCACACATTTCCGTTAGGCTATTGTGTTGAAAATTATTGAGATTAGATGAAATCCTTGCAAAAATTCCTGCTGTTGGCGATGCTGGTGTGTGTCACATCGGCATCTTATGCGCAATCGAAGGTTTTCGGCGTGCCCAACTTGCAGAAATACGACACCCGGCGCTTCCATTTCGGAATCCTGTTGGGAGGTTCCAGTCTGAACTACTATTCAAAAGTAAAACCCGACTTGACGGACTTCACCTACAGCATTGTGGAGACGAAAGGCGGTCTGGCTTTCAATATCGGCATCGTCACGGATATGCGGATGGGCAAGTATTTCGACTTGCGATTGATTCCTGCTATTACTGTGGGAGACCCGGTAGTGGTTTATTACAAAGCAAATTACGAACTTATTGACCAACCCCGCACCCAACATGTCTTTCTGGATATTCCGTTGCTGCTCAAGTTCAAGAGCTCCCGTATGGCCAACAATATTCGGGCCTACGTCATCGGCGGTGCCCAGTACAGCCTTGACATGACCTCCAACGCCAAATACAATAAGGAGAATCACCAGAATACAAAGAGTTCGTTCGTGATGAAGGCTGGACGTGATGAGGATAAAATATACCTGAACACGAAATTCCACGATTTCCTTGGTGTGGCTGGCGTAGGCTTCGATTTCTACTGTACCTATTTCAAACTCGCTGTGGAGCTTAAGATGTCATTCGGGCTCCGCAACCTGCTGATCACGGACCCATCGCGGTATCCATCGTATGTGGATCTCCAATATGTGGAATCGTTACAATATCTGAAATCCAGAAATTTCCAATTATCTATTACTTTTGAATAAAAATGGCAAATAACGAAGAACTTTTCAAACAGATTGTGGCCCATGCCAAGGAGTATGGCTTTATTTTCCCGTCCAGTGAAATATATGACGGCTTGAGTGCCGTTTACGACTATGGTCAGAATGGCGTTGAACTGAAGAACAATATCAAACAATATTGGTGGAAGGCGATGGTGCAGTATCACGACAATATTGTCGGATTGGACAGTGCCATCTTCATGCACCCCACCATCTGGAAGGCTTCCGGCCACGTGGATGCATTCAACGATCCGCTCATTGATAACAAGGATTCCAAGAAACGCTACCGCGCCGACGTGCTGATCGAGGACCATATCGCCAAAATCGAGGACAAGATCAACAAGGAGGTGGAAAAGGCCCGCAAGCGTTTTGAGAATTTCGATGAGAAGATGTTCCGCGAGACCAATGGTAGGGTGCTGCAATACCAGAAGCAGATTGACGACATCACGGCCCGCTTTGCGGAGATGATGAATGCCAACGACCTAGCTGGCCTGAAGGCGCTGATCGAGGAGCTGGGCATCGCCTGCCCGATTTCCGGCACGCGCAACTGGACCGACGTGCGCCAGTTCAACCTCATGTTTGCCACGAAGCTTGGTTCCGTCTCCGACGGCGCTGACACCATATATCTTCGCCCGGAGACAGCACAAGGTATATTTGTTAACTTCTTGAATATATACAAGACAGGTCGTATGAAGCTGCCGTTCGGCATCGCGCAGATTGGCAAGGCCTTCCGTAACGAGATTGTGGCCCGCCAGTTTATCTTCCGTATGCGCGAGTTCGAGCAGATGGAGATGCAGTTCTTCGTGAAACCTGGCGAGGAACTCAAATGGTTCGACTACTGGAAGCAGACCCGTTTGCAATGGCACACCGACCTTGGCATCGCGCCGGAGAACTACCGCTTCCACGACCACGAGAAGCTGGCCCACTACGCCAACGCCGCCACCGACATCGAATTCAAATTCCCGTTTGGTTTCAAAGAGTTGGAGGGCATCCATTCGAGAACCAATTTCGACCTTTCGCAGCACGAGAAATATTCTGGCAAGAAGCTCCGCTATTTTGATCCGGAACTCAATGAAAACTATGTGCCTTACGTGATCGAGACCTCCATCGGGGTGGACCGCATGTTCTTGGCTGTGTTCAGCAATGCCTATACGGAGGAGACGCTGGAGGACGGTTCCACGCGCGTGGTGCTGAAACTGCCTGCCAAGTTGGCCCCGTACAAGGTGGCTGTACTGCCGTTGGTGAAGAAAGACGGGCTGCCGGAGATTGGCCAGGAGATCTTCAACACGCTGAAGAAGGATTTCATGGTGCAGTACGAAGACAAAGATGCCATCGGACGCCGTTATCGCCGGCAGGATGCCATCGGTACTCCCTTCTGCATCACGATTGACAACCAGACCAAGGAGGACAACACGGTCACCGTGCGCGAGCGCGATACCATGGCTCAGTACCGCCTGCCCATCGAGGGCTTAGCGGAGGAACTTTGGAAGAAGTTGCGCTAATTGTTATTGCGACTACCTTCATGATCAATACGTGATGTGGAGGAAATTCGACAAGAACAGGATACCATAAACACATGGATGCGGCTAACCTTCAGAAGACGTGTCACTTTGTGCATGCCTTGCGGTTCCGTTTGTTACTTTAGCACATCCAATCTTTTGTCGAGTTCTCTGAATGTTGACAGGTCTTCGGGACGGATGGGGGCTGAATAGAAGTTGCTGAAATCGGGTGCTTCATCCATGTTTTCTGTTTTCTGCTCACGGTTGTCGGTGAATTCCATCACCTCCTGTTCCGTGATGCCGATGGATTCCATGTTGTGCTTGTTGTGATAGCGCATGGTGGCTGCCATGTAAGAGAGCCATGACCGCCAATAATGGATGCCCTGAAGCGTGTGCCGCACTTTCTCGGAGCGAATGCTTTTCATGGGCATGTTATTGCCTTCGTATTCATCCGGATGGTCTTTGATGTAACGCATGGTTCCCTCCACTTCGGTCACCCAGCTGTTCCACCGTTCTTCGACCATGTTCATGGCTGAGAAGCACTGTCCTACGCGGTCAATGAATTCTACATTACCCATGTTCTTCCAAGTTTCGATGTTGTTGGAAAAAATGCTTTCCGCCGATTTGTCGTAGGTGAGAAACAGCAAGTTTGTGGCTTTCGACACCAGATTGTCCAGTTCCTCTTCCGGCAACATTTCCAGCTCATCAGTGTTTTTTTCGAGCAACCAAGTGGCCGTGCTGTCGTTGTGGGCCATATATCCTGAGATTTCCTCCAGATTTCGCGAAAACTTCTCGATATTGCTCATCACCATCATAGCCGAGAGACGACGGTCCTTGGCGCGATGGTGCCTTTCCAACAGCTGGGCTGCTACGATAGTGAAAAGCAACGAGATAGTGGTTGCGAGGACAATCATGCCAAGCTGTTTCCAGAAATTGCCTCTTAGAGAGTGTACATTGATTTTTGGGGGCTTGATAGGGATTTTGGCCATATTTCAGTGATTATAAAATGATTGATGGCGCAAAGATACAACATTTTTCGGATGCTGTCGGAGAAAAAAACGCGGTGCCCACAGACAAAACGATTTCGATTATGAGTTCCATAACAAAAGGTGTTTCTGCTCGCTTAAAATACGATTCTGACGAACACCGGATAGTGGTCGGACGGGTTTCTTCGGATATAAGTGTCGAATGAGATTTCCTGGGGCGCATCGGCCGATTTCAGCGATTTCACAGAGGCATTGTGTTCTGTCCAGTAGCTGTTTGTGAGGATTCCGTACGCTTCCACTGGTGTGGCAGGCGATACAAACACATGGTCAATGCGACTGGTGGTGAAATATTCGGTCTTAAATGCGTTGAAAGTGCCATTTTCGGCAAAACGGATATGGGCCGCCTCGTAAGAGTCCTTCAGCAGTCCTGATTTTGTGAAGATGGAATATATCTCGTTGGTTTGATCCACGTTGAAATCGCCAGTCAGGATGACAGGGGCGTCCTTGGCGATTTCGCGGATGCGGGCGACCACGAGTTTCGCCGCCTCCCTCCGCGACACGATGCCCACATGGTCCATGTGAAGGTTGAAGAAATAGAAAACCTTTGAGTTATTCTGGTCTGCGTTTTTCAGGCGGAACTTGCCCCATGTGCAGATGCGGATACAGGCGGCATCCCAGCCCAAACCAGGTTTGTCGGGGTTCTCGCTAAGCCAGAAATTCCCGTTGTCAAGGAGATCTAATTTCTCTTTCTTGTAAAAAATCGCCTCATACTCGCCTCCTTTGTCACCATCATCGCGGCCGATACCGATGTAATCATAGCCGTCCAGAGCTTTCTGCATATCCTGAAGTTGCGAATACAGAACCTCTTGTGTGCCAAAAATCAAGGGATTCATGAAATTGATCTGATCGCAAATCACTTGGCAGCGCTTTTCCCAAATATGACCGGCAACGCTATCGCCACTGTTTTTGTAACGTATGTTGTATGAGCCGACAAGATACTCTTGGGCTTCGACAGAAAGCATTAAAACTGTGATAAACAAAAAAAAGGTCAGTTTTCGCATGAGAAAGTATTTAAAATGCAAAGATACAAAGTTTCTTGAAAGAATGTTCTTGACTACAGCTTGTGGAAGATTGCTCTTAATAATTCTTTCGATTTTGTGTTTACCATCATTTTTTTTGAGCGGATACGAGCAATACACTGAGACTGTTTTTTCGCCAAATATACAAAGAATCCCTGCATTTTGCGTATTTTTGCCGCCGGAAATATCGTTGATATGAGAAGAAAAGAACCCCTGAAACGATGCCCTGTTTGCAATTGTCTGACGTCATCTGCGGAAAAGAAAAGTTATGATATTTGTCCGGTTTGTTATTGGGAAGACGACGGTTCTGAAAATGAGATGCCGACAAGCGAATGCGCAGGCGGTCCTAACGGCAGCAGTGTAGATGAAGCACGTCGCAACTACCAGAAGTTCGGGGCGTGCCGTAAGAAGTTCTTGCCTTTTGTACGAAAACCCAAAACATGGGAAAAATAATCTGCGATAAATCAGAGAAATCTGCGGGAAAATAAGAATCAGATACTATGCTCAAACTCGAAAAAATCCTGACCCTTTTCATTGGCATTGGTGCGGTGGCTGGCGCCGCGATGATGTGGATCGACCCGTCTGGCGCGAAATTCGGCATGGATCCTCTGCTGGTACTGCTGCGGGAGAAAATGCCCTGGCCGGACCTCTTCTTCCGGAACTTCATCCCGTCGGGTTTCGTGTTACTGACACTGAATGGCCTCACCCAATTTGCGGCGGCGTACCTGCTTTTCAAGAGACACCCGCTCGCTCAGTGGGCCGTCCTCGTCTGCGGAATAATCCTCATACTCTGGATTGTCCTCGAATGGTGGGTGTGGGGCTTCAACGCTATGAGCAACATCTACTTTGTCTTCGGGCTGATGGAAGTCGTGGCGGCAGTGGTTAATCTGAGATATAAGAAAGAAGACAAAGAATGAAACGGATAAGACAGTTATGGTGATTTGGGAGTGTTTGTTGCCACGGTATAGAGAATCCTTCAACTTGTGATGGGATTGCATCATCCGATAAATTTAGATACTCTACAGGACAATTGAATAAAAATATTGAACATGAACTGGACTATCATCATCATCGAAACCCTCGTCATGACCGCTGCCTTCACGGCTATGATTTTGATTCCGCTCGTGAAGAACCCTGTGTGGTGGATTCACGACTACCCTGAGGATATTCAGGAGGAGTACTTCAAGACCCACGAGCGCGTGCCGTCAAAGTTCTTCACCAAGACCGTGCTGATCAAGAAAGGTTGTGCGCTACTCGTCGCTCTCGCCGTGATGCTCGGCCTGATGAAGCTGGCCGGTGCCTACAACTTCTGGTCGGCCTTTGCGCTGAGCTATGGCATCTGGCTCGTCATCGACTGGTACGACTGCTTCTTCCTCGACTGGGTGCTCTTCGCCAACCTGAGGTCCGTGCGTTTGCCCGGCACCGAACACATGGACGCCGCCTACCACCAGAAAAAGTACCATTTTGTGCAATCCCTTTGGGGTATGCTCATCGGCCTGCTCCCTTGCCTCCTCGGAGCCGCAATTTACGCTTGGCTGTTAACATAAGACGGCGGGCGTTCAGAATGTTGCGTTGTTAACGCAACATTGTTTTGTATGCTGCGCTGCCAACGCAACTTCAGTTCCGTATGTTGCGTTGCCAACGCAACTCTACCCCTCACAAATCCTCCTCGCAATCTCATTCAACTCAAGGCATTGTCCCCTACGAATAGCAATCTTTTCATTGTGATGCTCCCACGGAGCCAGGATAAGA
>JAIKYR010000033.1 GCA_024682995.1 Bacteroidales bacterium
TCCTCGAAGACGCCACGCTATACCGCAACTGGAAGTCCATCGCCCAATGCGACGGGCTCAAGCTCCGCATCGGGCGGTGGAACATCTGCGGCTCGCCGGTAGTGATTCTGGTTGATTTCACCCCGTTTTTTGAGAAAAAGAACGAGATCCTGACGGACTTCTGGCTAAACTACAAGCTGGACTCCATCGCGGGCCAGTGGGACTACATCGAGCCGGCCCTATTCGGATATGCCGCGGGGAAGGTGATCGAGAGTTTCTACGATTTCCACTGCAGCTCCATGGACCGCATCATCGCCCATTTCCACGAGTGGATGACGGGCACGGGCATTCTTCACCTGAAGCGCAACGCCCCGCAAGTAGCCACGGTGTTCACCACACACGCCACCGTGTTGGGACGCTGCATCGCGGGCAACGGTCTGCCACTCTACGGCAACATACAGCAATACAAGCCTTTGGATACGGCCATCCGCTTCGGCGTGCAGTCCAAGTACTCCCTGGAGTCGCTCTCCGCGGAGCACGCCGACACCTACACCACCGTCAGCGGCATCACTGACCGTGAGTGCGCGGCCTTCTTCAGCCGTCCCGCCGACGTGATCACCATCAACGGTTTTGAAAACGACTTCGTGCCCGCGGGCAACGAGTACGGACGCAAGCGCGCCGCCGCCCGCAAGACCTTGCTGCACGTGGCCTCATCCCTCATGCAGCAGAAACTCAACGACAACGCCCTGTTAGTCATCAACAGCGGACGCTTCGAGTTCAAGAACAAGGGCATCGACGTCTTCATCCGCAGCCTTTCCACCCTGTCGGCCACCCATCCCGACCGCCAGGTGGTGGCCTTCCTCACCATCCCCGCCGGCAACAGCGGCAAGCGCGTGGAGCTGCTGCAACGCATGGAACAGCCCATCGGCGACCAACCCATCACCAACGAGTTCGCCACCCACGTGCTGCACGACCCCTACAACGACCCCATCCTGCGCTCCCTGACGGAACGCAAGCTCTATAACACCCCCGACAGCAACGTCAAAATTGTGTATGTGCCGGTTTATCTGGATGGCAACGACGGCATCTTCAACCTCTCCTACTATGACCTGCTCATCGGCTTCGACCTGTCGGTGTTCCCCTCCTACTACGAGCCGTGGGGTTACACGCCGCTGGAGAGCATCGCCTTCGGCATCCCCACCGTGACCACCTCGCTGGCAGGCTTCGGCCTGTGGGCCCGCGAGCACTACACGGGCAAGCCGGGCGTGACGGTCATCGAGCGCACCGACACCAACGACGACGAGGTGGTGGCAGCCATCGCCGACGCCATCGCCGACCACTGCTGCCTGACCCCGGAGCAGACTGTCGCCATGCGCGAATCAGCCATGCAGATCGCCCAAGGCGCCTTATGGTCCAACTTATACAATAATTATCTGAAAGCATACGACGTGGCCCTCGCCAAGAGCGAAACCCGTTATCCCCAATACCAAACCAAAACATCTAAAATAGGCAAAATGATACAGCACATCTCCCGTGAAACCCCCGACTGGCGCAGAATCTCCATCAAATCACATCTTCCCTCCTCTCTAGAGAAACTTGAACAACTGTCCGAGAACCTATGGTGGAGCTGGAACTACGAAGCCCGCGAGCTGTTCGAGGAGATTGCCGGGCCCACCCTGTGGAAGTCGTGCCAGGAGAACCCCGTACACCTGTTGCAGGTTCTGCCCTTTGAGCGGCTGAAGACCTTCTCGCAAAACGAGGACTACCTCGGCAAGCTGGAGCACGTGTACCAGAAGTTCTGCACCTATATGGACACACCCTGCACCCGTCCGGAAAAGAAGATTGCCTACTTCAGCATGGAATTCGGCATCAGCAACGAGCTGAAGATTTTCTCCGGCGGCCTCGGCATGCTGGCCGGCGACTATCTGAAAGAGGCCTCCGACAGCAATGTGAACATGATCGGCGTGGGACTGCTGTACCGTTACGGCTATTTCACCCAGCAGATCTCGGCCAACGGCGAGCAGCTGAATCTCTACCCGCCGCAAAGCTTTTCCAAGCTGCCCATCTTCCCCCTGAAAGACGAGGAGGGCAACTGGCGGAAAATCAGCCTGGCGCTGCCCGGACGCAACCTGTACGCACGCATCTGGCGCGTGGACGTGGGCCGCATCCCACTCTACCTTATGGACACCGACTTTGACGAGAACTGGAACGAGGACCGCGGCGTGACCGCCACCCTGTACGGCGGCGACGTGGAGAACCGTCTCAAGCAGGAGATCCTGCTCGGCATCGGCGGTATGCGGATGCTGAACCTCCTCGGCGAAGAGCCCACCCTGTTTCACCTCAACGAGGGACACGCCGCCTTCCTGAGCCTGGAGCGCATCCGCCGCATCATGCAGGACGAGCATGTCAACATGGCCGTGGCCACCGAGATGGTCAAGTCATCCTCCCTATACACCACGCACACACCCGTTCCCGCCGGCCACGACGCCTTCCACGAGGACCTCATGCGCACCTACTTCGCCGCCTACCCCGCCCTCTACAACATCTCTTGGGAGACCTTCATGGGCTTCGGGCGCAAACGCGACGACTACACCGGCGACAAATTCTCGATGAGCATCCTGGCGTGCCACTTCTCGCAGGAGGTCAACGGTGTGAGCCGCATCCACGGACGCGTGTCCACGGAGATGTTCGCTGACCTGTACGAGGGGCGTTTTGCCGAAGAATCGCATATCGGGTACGTCACCAACGGCGTACATTACCCCACCTGGGCGCACAAACGGTGGCAGAAGCTGCACGCCGAGACGTTCGGCGACGGTTTCGAGGCCGACCGTTCCAATCCGGACTTCTGGAAACGCATCGAGAGCGTGGCGGATGCTGACATCTGGAGCATCAAAGACGACCTCCGCAAGGAGATGATCGCCGCCATCAAGCCCATGCTCAACGACCAAATGCGCCGCCGCACCGAGTCGCCGGAGCTTATTGACAAGACCTTGAAGGCCATCCGCGACGACGTGCTCACCATCGGTTTCGCACGGCGGTTCGCCACCTACAAGCGGGCACACTTGCTCTTCAACAACGAGGAACGCCTGCGTCAGGTGCTCAACCATCCCGACCATCCCGTGCAGTTTATCTTTGCCGGCAAGGCACATCCACACGACAAGGCCGGACAGGACCTCATCACCCGCATCATCGAGCTGGCCCGCAGGCCCGAATTCGTGGGCAAGATCATCTTCGTGGAGAACTATGACATGATCCTCGCCAAGAAGCTTGTCTCCGGCTGCGACGTATGGCTTAACACCCCCACCCGACCGCTGGAAGCCTCTGGCACCTCGGGTGAGAAGGCCGTCATGAACGGCGTGCTCAACTTCAGCGTCCTCGACGGCTGGTGGGCCGAAGGCTATGTGCCCGGCGCCGGATGGGCCATCAAAGAGCAGATCACCTACACCGACAACCGCCTGCAGGACGAGCTCGACGCCGCCACCCTCTACTCCACCATCGAGGAGGAAATCATACCCGCCTTCTATACCCGCAACGACCAGCAGGTGCCCACGGCGTGGGTTGCCATGATGAAGAAATGCTTCACCACCATATCCCCGAATTTCACCATGAAACGGCAGCTGGACGACTACTACGACAAGTTCTACCACAAACTCGAACAACGTCACGACCTGCTATGCGCCAACGACTTGCAGAACATCCGCGTCCTGCTGAGATGGAAAGAGCACGTGGCCACCAATTGGGACGAGATCACCCGCATTGCGCTGGTATCGCCCACCCAAGCCAAAAATGTCTTCTACGTGGGCGACGACATGTCCCTCGAGATTTCCTTGCATATCGGCAAACTGAAACCCGAAGACCTCAAGGTGGAACTGCTGTTCGCCAACGAGGATGGCAACGGGCACGTGCGACTGGCCAACAAGTACCCCTTCACCGTCCAACAATTCCAGAACGGTACGGCCGTCTATCGCTGCACGCTAAATGCCTACAACGTGGGCCTGTGGAACTGCGCCATCCGCATCATCCCGCAACACCCATTGCTGCCGCATGACCTGGATTTCAACTTGGTGAAATGGATGTAGGGCAATTAACAATTAACAATTAATACTTAACAGTTAATAGTTGCCGTATTAATTAGGATTATGAGTGAGGGTTTCAAGGTGGAGATGCCATACAAGACGGTGATTGTGGCCAATGGCACGTTTCCGTCATGTTCGCGGGCGCTGGATTTCCTGCGGCACGCCGGACACATCATCTGCTGCGACGGGGCTGTGAGCAAACTCACCGCCGCCGGCTTCTCTCCCTCCGTGGTGGTGGGCGACCTGGACTCCCTGAGTCCGGACGAGCGGCAACGCTGGAGCGACAGACTCCATCCAGACTACAGCACCGAGTACAACGATTTGCAGAAAGCCCTGAAATACGCCATTACCCAACAGATGGACAACATTGTCCTGTTGGGTTGCGCGGGCGGGCGCGAGGACCATTTCATCGCCAATCTCAGCATCATGGCCTCCTACGGCGACCGGCTGAACCTGATGATGGTGACCGATAACGGCTTTTTTCGAAGCATCCGAAAAACCACCACTCTGCCCGCCGTTCCTGGCCAGCAGGTGTCGGTGTTTGCCAAAGAGGAGACTCTTCCTCTCACTTTCCACGACCTCAAATACCCTGTCAGCCACCGCTGCTTCCGCCATCTGTGGGAGGGCAGCCTCAACGAGACCACAAAAAACGCCTTCACCATCGAAATGCATGGAGAAGGCGTGGTTGTAGTGTATCAGACGTGGATTTAGAAGCGATCTAGCACCTTGCGGGCAAGATCCCGCATGAGGCCGTGGTAATCGCCCACGAACTTGCCCGTTAATCGGTTGGCGATAATCAGGCAGACCGTCAGCGGGTTGTGGCCAAGCACATTACCCAACCCATAGATAGCAGAGCACTCCATCTCCATATTCGTGATGGATCTTCCCTCGTATTGGAAGGATTCAATCTTGCCGTTCAGGTGGGGGAAGGCCAACCGAGCACGCACCTGCCGTCCCTGCGGACCGAAAAAGCCCGGCGCACTCACGGTGATGCCCTGATACATGTCGTAACCGATGCGCTGCAAAAGCTTGGCAGAAGCCGGCGTACAGTACGGGCGCGGCAAACGATCGTCCCAGCCGGTATGGGCCATGAACGCGTTGACCAGCTCCTCGTTGCTCCAGTCGCCGTGGTCGTAGAACTGCAGCACGCCGTCAATGCCGAAACCCCATGCGGAGGCCACGGTGCTGCCACACTCGATGTCGGGCTGCAACGCCCCCGAGGTGCCGATGCGCACAAGATTGAGCGTCCTGTGTTCGGGTTTCACCTCCATCGTATGGAGGTCGATATTGGCCACAGCGTCCAACTCATTGAGCACAATGTCGATATTATCGGTACCCATGCCGGTGGAGATCACCGACACACGCTTGCCTTGGTAGATGCCCGTGTGGGTGATGAGCTCGCGGTTTTGTTTGCGCAGCTCAACAGTGTCGAACAGATCGGAGATCATGGACACACGCCCGGGGTCGCCCACGAGGATGATGTTGTCGGCCAGCTCCTGCGGGTGCAGATTCAGGTGATAGATGGCCCCATCGGGTTGTTTGGGAAGTTCAGAAGCGGGAATTTTCATAACGTTATGGGTTTTATACTATTGTTTCACTACTGTTTTTGTCACAAAGCCCTTGTCGGTCTCTATACGGACCATGTAGGTGCCGGAAGGAAGAGCATTGATGTCTATGGCTACCGTCTGACCATCAGCCGCCACTTTGTAGAGCATTCTACCCTGCAGGTCATACACACAAACCTCCTTCATCGCAGCCACACTGGATTGGATGACAAATTTTCCACTATTCGGGTTGGGATACAACGTGATTTCATTGGCATACGCATCAACACCCACGTTGCTGCCATAGTAAAATGTTTTCTCCACCGAATCCCGCGCTCCTGTTTCCGGATCCATCACCGCCAACTTCACGCGGATGCTGTCATAATGGTCGGGGGTAGGCAAAGCTAATGTCGGATTGTGATCATTCTGGGCAAACAAAGTCCAGGCACTCCCCTCGTTTTTCCACGACCAGCGCAGACTGCTTGCCGGCTCGACCACCGTATCTGCCGGCACATAAATACCAAAAGCACTAAAAGCAGGGGTGATTTCTAATATCTGGCTCAGATTATTGAACTGGAACACCGTCGTCTGGGCGGAATCCAGCTGCGTGGCGGAGAAGTCCGCCGTAATATCCGATGTATGCGGACGCACCTCATACACGAACGGCACGCCTGTTTGCGATTCCATCTCACAACGGTAATAGGGAAGCAACTGGTTGCGGGGAATTTTCACCCTATACTGGTTATTCGTAGTCAACATCACACAAGTGTCTTTGTTCAACCCATGTTTCCAATGGTAAGTGTTGGCATCAAAGCCCCACGGCACTGAAAGCTCCACCGTATCCGCTGTCTGAAGAACCTGTATTTTTCCCGGCACCATTTTCGCTGTATAATACATGTAGGCACCGTGAGCCGAGGCATAACAACCTCGAATTAAGATTTGGAACTTCACAGCCCGCTGGTTGCGGGCCTGTTCCATCAAATTGAACGCCATCACCACATATTTATGGGAGGTATAATTACCATATCCGCCACAACGGGTAATACCCCAATTGGCCCCATTCCACCAACGGCTTGGGGTACAATAATTGGGAGATGGGGGATTTGGATCCAAGCTGCTGCCTGTGTATCCGTCTTGCACAAAATGATACCGGGAATAGGGCCAATTCGCGTTTCTCGGACAACTCGGATCACTATAAAGTGTGTTATTCCCATTGGTCATATAATCAGCGGGATAATATCCCAAATTGATTGGCGAAGTCTCAAAAGAGGTATTGGAAGAATTTGTAGATTGGAACACCTGTATGGTGATAGCCGGATTCTGATGCCACTGGTGGTCTCCATTTTGCATGACACATTCGTATGCGACCAAAAGCACCGGTTTGTTGGTATCCGGAACGAAATAGTACTCCATCTTTTGGCACGATGATAACGACATGTGCCCCACCCGCATAACCGACTCCTCATAATGGACTCCCGATGGAAAGGAATCCGATTCCCAACTTAAAGGGAATTGAGGCAGGGGCAGGTGTGATGGACCATAACACCCATGAGGGTCAGCGGGATTTTCTCCGTTGGGTGTGCGTGTCAACCGTTCAAAGCACGGGCGGTTACCGCACGTGCCGGATCCGATTTGATAGTTTACATTGCCTTCGTTTAAAGCGCTGTTACTTTGTGGTGCGCTGCCATAGTGATAGGCCCTTGCCCAACTTGCATTCGTATCACATGTGTCCGGGTCCACCATAAAAGTTCTTGGCGAACCTTGCATGACGCCGTTCACCACGGGTTGGGATTGTGCGCAAAAGCACAAGGCAAAAGAGAAAGCCAGTAAAAATAAAATCCGTTTCTTCATATTATAGAAATACACTGTTTTCTATTATTATTTTTTAACTGCAAGCACTATTGTTTCACTACTGTTTTCGTTACAACGCCCTTGTCGGTTGCTATGCTGACCATGTAGGTGCCAGAAGGAAGCCCCTTTATGTCTATGGCCGTCGTCTGCCCGTCAGCCGCCACCTTGCGGAGCAGCCGTCCCTGCAGGTCATACACACAAACCTCCTTCATCGCAGCCACACTGGATTGGATGACAAATTTTCCACTATTCGGGTTGGGATAAAGCGTGATTTCATTGGCATACGCATCAACACCCACGTTGCTGCCATAGTAAAATGTTTTCTCCACCGAATCCCGCGCTCCTGTTTCCGGATCCATCACCGCCAACTTCACGCGGATGCTGTCGTAATGGTCGGGTGTGGGCAAAGCCAGCACCGGATTATGCTCATCTTGGGCAAAACTGGTCCATACACTCCCCTCCTTTTTCCACGACCAACGCAGACTGCTTGCCGGCTCGACCACCGTATCTGCCGGCACATAAATACCAAAAGCACTAAAATCAGGGGTGATTTCTAATATCTGGCTCAGATCATTGAATTGGAACACCGTCATCTGGGCGGAATCCTGCTGCGTGGCGGAGAAGTCCGCCGTAATATCCGAGATATGCGGACGAACCTCATACACAAACGGCACGCCCGTCTCCGACTCCATCTCACAACGGTAGTAGGGCATCAGCTGGTTGCGGGGAATCTTCACCCTGTATGGGTTAGAAATCATGGATGACGACATCATTACACAAGTGTCTTTGTTCAACCCATGTATCCATCGATAAGTATTGGAATTAAAACCCCATGGGACAGAAAGCTCCACTGTATCCGGATGATTTGAGACATCCATTGTAATCTTGCCCGGCACCATTTTCGCTGTATAATACAAATATGCATAGTGACCACACAGCGTACATCCACGCATCAACACCTTGAACTTAACTGGTGTATGATTTCTTGCCTGTTCCATCAAATTGAACGCCAATATCACATATTTTGTGGATACAACCTTACTATATCCTGCACCGCACTCGTATGTCGGGAACCAGGAATAAAAAGCGGACGGAGTCATCTCGGCAGGACGCACGCTGGGTCCATCCGAGCCTTCTGCCTGGTAAAAATACCGGGCATACGGCCAATTGGGATTGGGAGACGGATTGGGATTGTTGTTCCCATTTGTAATATAGTCATCCGGATAATAGCCCAACGGCAACAGGGCATTGTGATTAGTGTTGTTTTCCGAAACCTGGATCAGCACAGACGGGTTCTGCACACGCGTATGGGTGGGTGCCTGTAAAACGCATTCATAGGCCACCAACAAAACGGGATTAATAGTGTCAGGGATAAACGAGTACTCCATTTTTGCCGACCTGGAGGAACCGCTGGTGTTCCCAATCCGCATGACGGTGTCCTCGTAATGGAGACCCGAACTTACAGGATACTCCCAACAATTCCACGCAAGTGGATATATTGGTAACAGAAATCCTGGATTAATGTTATCGCATGCTTGGTTATCCGTCGGTGAAGACGTATTTGAAGAATTGGTCATCAATAGGTGCGACAACCAGCTACTTGCCATACCCAATGTGTAAGAGGGTCCTTCTGTGGTAGCTGAAGTCTGGCTAGGACATGACCCATTATACGCCCTCGCCCAGCCGTTGGCTTGGTTACAGGTTGCCGGATCCACCATAAAAGTTTTGGGCGACCCCTGCATGACGCCGTTCACCACGGGTTGTGCGGAGAGAGACATTGCCGTTATTGCTACAAGAAAAACAAGTGTAAGTCTTTTTTTCATAAGGGTTATTTTTACAGGAACAACATAAACATAATTATTATTTGCAGCGGCAAAGATACAAAAAAAGCGGGCCCGTCACCGAGCCCGCCCATATAGTCCGTAAGAATTATTTTCTTCTTCTTTTCGGTTTGAGGTTGTGTTTTGCAACGAAATCGTCGAGAACTTCCTTGAGGGTCGGGGTGCCGATCTCCTGGAGTTCATAACCAACCTTGACAACCGGTTGTTTGATCTTGATGAAACGCGGCAGGTCGATAGGCGTACCGATGACCACGGCGTCGCACTTGGTGTTGGCGATGGTCTTCTCGAGGTCCTTCATCTGCTGTGCACCATAACCCATGGCCGGGAGGAGCGTGCCGATGTTCGGATAGCGCTCGAAGGTGGTGGTAAGCTCACCAACCGTGTAAGGACGAGGATCCACGAGCTCGGCGGCACCGTACTTCATGGCGGCAACCGTACCGGCACCGATCTTCATCTCACCGTGCGTCAACGTAGGACCATCTTCCACCACGAGGACTTTCTTGCCCTTGAGGAGTTCCGGTTTGTCCACCGTGAGGATGGAAGCAGCGTCAATCTGCTTGGCATTCGGGTTGATCTTGGCGAGGTTAGCGCGCACCGTGTTGATGTTCTCCAAAGAAGCGGAGTCGATCTTGTTGATGACGATAACGTCGGCCAGACGAGCGACCACTTCACCGGGATAGTAGCTGACTTCAGCACCGGGACGAAGAGGATCGGCAACGCCAATGGTCAGGTCGGGTTTGTAGAACGGGAAGTCGTTGTTACCACCGTCCCACAGCACGATGTCACAGCCGTCGGGATCTTTCTCGGCGCCAGCCATCTCAACCCACTTGCCGGTTTGAGGATCTTTGGTCTTGCCACCCTTGAGGATAGCCTCATAGTCAACACCGGCGTAGATGACGTTACGTTTGGTCACCACGTGCGGTTCATACTCTTCCATCTCCTCGATGGTGCAGTTCTGATACTTGAGGTCGTCAACGCAAGCGAAACGTTGGACAACTTGCTTGTTCAAATCGGGATCGTACGGCATCGGGTGACGAACGGCGACGACTTTGAAGCCCATACCAACGAGGTATTCGATGATTTTGCGGGAGGTCTGAGACTTGCCGCAGCCCGTACGGGTAGCACCAACGGCGATAACGGGTTTCTTGGAGGGGATCATCGTGTCCTTCGGGCCCATCAGCCAGAAGTTGGCGCCAGCGGCGTTCACGATAGCGCTCACGCCCATCACGTATGAATAGGGCTTGTCGCTGTATGCGAAGACACAATCGTCAACATCATATTTCTTGATCAACTCGGTCAGCATGGATTCGGGGTAAATCTTAATGCCCTTCGGATACAAATCCTCGCCGGCCAATTCCTTCGGATACATACGGTCGTCGATACCAGGGATCTGCTCGGCCGTAAACGCTACAACATTGTAGTTTTTGTTGTGGCGGAAGAAGGTGTTGAAATTGTGGAAGTCTCTTCCAGCAGCACTAATGATGATGACATCTCTTACTTTTTTCTGCATAATAAACTGGGTTTAAAAGTTATTAATGAAAATGTGATAGAATTTCTTTCAAAAAAGCGGTGCAAATGTACAAAAAAAATCCCAAAAAAAATTCACAAATATCTGTTCATAATAAAAAAAATGGCCAACTGCCGAAACCGGTCAGTGGGCCACCATTCTCGTCTGGTTGGCGACGCTCTCCTGCTTGGCCTTCAACTCCTCATCACTCAAGCCAATATAGCGGTCGCTGAGCACCTGCATCTCGTCGTCCAACTCCATCAGATAGGGCACTCCCGTGGGTATGTTCAGCTTCACAATGTCCTCGTTCGACATGTTTTTCATGAACTTGATGATGCCGCGGATACTGTTTCCGTGGGCCACAATCATCACCTGCTTGTATTGGCGCAGGCTCTCCACGATGCTGACGTTCCAGAGGGGAATGATGCGGCGCGTGGCGTCGGACAAGGATTCCGTACCGGGACGTGCCGCGCGGTACTTGATGTCCTGATAGCGGATGTCGAACTTGGGATGGCGCGGGTCGTCATCGGGAATCGGAGCGGGTGCCACATCGTAGCTCCGGCGCCACAGCGTGACCTGTTCCTCACCATATATCTGGACGGCCTGCTGCTTGTTTTGTCCCTGCAACATGCCGTAGTGTTTTTCGTTCAACCGCCAGGTCTTTTCCACCGGCAGCCATAGCCGGTCCATCTCCTCCAGCACATAGTTCAACGTCTTGATGGCTCGCTTCAGGAAAGAGGTGTATGTATAGCGTATATCCAACCCGGAATCGCGCAGAATACGCCCGGCCTGCTTGGCCTCTTCCACCCCCTGAGGGGTGAGGTCCACATCCGTCCAACCCGTGAATTGGTTGGAAAGATTCCACTCGCTCTGCCCGTGCCGGATAAGTATTAACTTGTACATTGATTATTTAAGGTTTTGGTTTGTGAATCGTAATATATGATTGGTAAGATGTTGGAGATTTTCTGTTGGAAATTAAAACTTGTGAATTGTCCCCTATCAACTATTAATTATTAATTGTTAATTGTCACTCGCGCTCAAATCTTATTATCCTTATCGGGGAAAAGAATCCAGGGTTTGAAATGTTTGGCTTCCTCGAAGTCCATGGAGCAGTAGGAGATGATGACCACCACATCGCCCACGCACACTTTGCGGGCGGCGGGACCGTTGAGGCAGATCACACCGGAATCCTTCGCCCCTTTGATGGCATAAGTCTCGAAACGTTCCCCATTGTTCACATCCAACACCTGTACTTTCTCATTTTCAATTATATGGGCGGCCTCCATCAGGGTTTCGTCAATGGTGATGCTACCCACATAGTTCAAATCGGCTTCCGTTACGGTAACCCTGTGTATTTTGGATTTTAACAGCTCAATTGTCATGATTTATAAGTTGTGTCAAACATCTAACGATACTATTTGTAGCGGATATTGTCAATCAGGCGCACCTCGCCCACATACACGGTGATGAAACCCATCACGCCGGCGGCATCTTGCAACGATTGCACTGTCTGCAGGGTGCTGTCGTCGGCAATGGTGAAATACTCCAATCGGAACTCCGGGATAGCAGCGATGCGTTCCTCCACGAATGCTTGTATCTGCGGCACGTCGGGCAGCTGGCGCGACTCCTCCAAGATCCGGTGGATGTTGGCGGCGGTCTCGAACTCGTGCGGCGTGAGACGGCGGTTGCGCGAGCTCATCGCCAAACCGTTCGGCTCGCGCACGATGGGACAAGGCACAATCTCGCTCTGAATGTTACACTGGCGCACCATCTCGCGGATGACAGCGATCTGCTGGTAGTCCTTCTCGCCGAAGTAGGCCTTGTCGGGACGCACCCACTCGAGCAGACGGCGCACGATAACGCCCACCCCGTTGAAATGACCGGGACGGGCCGCGCCCTCCATCACCTTCTCCACCGGACCGAAGTCGTACACCTCCGACGGCTGCACGGGGAAGACCTCTTCCACCGACGGCGCGAACACGTAGTCGGCATCCTCACCAATCAGTTCCAAGTCGCGTTCCAACGTGCGCGGGTACTTGCGCAAGTCGTCAGGGTTGTTAAACTGCACGGGATTGACGAAGATGGAGACGAAAACCGCGTCGTTTTCCTTACGCGCCCTCCGGATAAGGGACAGATGGCCCTCATGCAATGCACCCATTGTCGGCACCATGCCGACCGTTTTGCCTTCAGCCTTGATTTTGGTGGCTGTTGCCAATAACTCTTTTACAGTATTGATTACTTGCATAATTTCACTTCACTTTGAAAAAAAAGCGGGCAAAGATACAATTTTTTCACTACCCTATCGGATATTTTCTTCCACCATCTCCTTCAGGGAGGCAATCACATCGGGATCGTTGATTGGCATTCCATCCAGCACCTCGTACACTTCATCCGTATCCAACGTATAATCAACTTCTTCGTCGCGTTTGTAATGGAAGATGAAACGGATTTCCGGATGTGCGGAGATGGTCAGCACCATCGTGCCGGCCAGGTCGCCCATGGGTGGCGTGTCAAGGTGTGTGAGGCCGAATACGGCGGTCACCGTGGTGCCCACGCCCACCTCCGACCGGATGTTCATCGAGCCGCCGGTCATCTCCGTGTTCTGTTTCAGCAGCGGCAACCCGAGTCCCACCTTGCGGGTGGTGCGCGTGGTGAAGAACGGGTTGGTCACCTTCTCCACCATCTCCGGCGTCATGCCGCAGCCGTTGTCCTTGAAGACGAGCGTCAGCGTGTCGGCGCGGCTGTCCAACAGGACATCCAGCCCGATCTCCGTCGCCTTGGCCCGCGTGGAGTTCTGCAGGATGTCCATGATGTGCATCGACAAATCCTTCATGACACTATGCGTTAAGCATTTGGTAAATCTTTCCAGCCACTTCGAAGGTCTGCTCGTTGGTGCCCAAGACCGGAATCTCCTCCTCCTTAGCCTGCTCCAGCATGTCATCGTCCGGCTTGTTACCCTTTACGAGCACCACGCAGGCCAGCTCTTTCAAGGAAGCGATGGCAATCACGTTCTTATGCGTCTGCAATGTAACCCAGACATTGCCCTCCTGGGCAAAACCCATCACGTCACTGAGCAGGTCGGAGACGTAACCGCCGTGGATTTCATTATCCAAATTGTTCTCCCCACAGAAAACCGTGAGGTTCATGTTTTCAACAAGTGTTCTAACCGTCATATCTTTTTAATTAATAATTAATAATTAACAATTAATAGTTATTGGGGATATACCAAATGCACTTTTCGCCCGTTTTCCCCGTGCAAGGCCATGCGTATCTCCTCAAAGCTGCGTGTTTCCATCTCCAGATAACAGGTGGCTGTACCGATAACATCCGGCAGATGGGCATCCGAACTGCGCGTGAACATCTTATTCTTCAAATACTTGTGCACCTTCAAAATTTCATCCTTATTGCCGTGCTTCGACAATTCCACCGCATCGTACTCCAAATCGAACGGGATGAAGCCTAGCTGGCTGATGAGGCTGGTGGTGGACTTGTCAATGTGTGCGGGCACGAAGAGACCACCGATGGAATGTACGAAATCGGCAATCTCGTTCACTGACTGGTCCAACGCGGAGGTCAGCAGGCGGGGTTCCTCATACACGATGTTGAAATCCTCGTCAATCTGCACCTGGTCGCCGAAGACATCTGGATTGTTGGGGGTGTCGGGCAGATGTGCATCAAGGTAGGCCTGCAGTTTGTCAAGCGACTCGTGGTCGGGCATGTAGGCCAGGCAGTGGGCTTCCTCCTTGGTGGTGATTTCAGCGCCACACAGCACGAAGATGTCGCGATTGTGGGAGTATTGCTCAGCCAGGCGGCAGTGGCGCGTGGCGTTGTGGTCAGTGATGGCAATCACATCAACACCCCGTTCCAAGGCCAGGGCAATGATATTGTCGGGCGTCATCTCCAAGTCACCACATGGAGAGAAGAGCGTATGCGTGTGCAGATCAGCTTTGTAGATGTTCACTTCCTCGTTTTTTCAAGCGGGGCAAAGATACAAAATTTTCCTCTTTCAAAACTCCACATAATGGCGCAGTTTCTCCATCAGTTCGGGATAGGCGTGCGTGATTTGCTGCAGCTGCTCGAACGATTCGATGCGTCCCTGCCGCTGCCGGTAGTTCAGTATAGTCTTCGTCAGGTAAACATCGAAATAGGGATGTGACACCAGTTCCTTATAGGTAGCCGTATTGATGTTGAGTTTGTGCACCTCCGAGGGCCGCACCACAAAATATTTTTCCAGCAGACTTTCGTCAATATTCTGGAGCACATACACCTCCTTGAGCTGTGAGAGCGAGTAGAAGCCGCCCAGCCGGTCGCGATATTCCACCAAACGGGCCGCACGCTTGCTACCAAACTGCGGCACCACCAGCAAATCGGTGCTGTCGCAGCGGTTAAGGTTTATTTTCTCGATGGCATATAAAGGCTCGTGGGCGGGTTTTCGCCCTTTTGAAGTGTCATAAACCGTGCGATAGGATTTGTATTCGGAATAATTTCGCGCGTGCGCACGCTCCGCCGAATCGGCCAAACGAGCCTGCTCTTCCACAAAAGTCTCAAAGCCTTGTGCATAAGAAGCCATCGGAATCGACGGCCCCTTATTTGTATCATACAGATAATAAAACAGATAACTTGCTAATATGAGAGCCAACAGCACCAGTGCGGCCACCCATTCCCCTCCTGTAAGATTCAATTTGTTTTTCATATTGCAAAGATAATAAAAATCTAAACAATATGAAAATAAAAATTATTTTCTTACTTCAAATCCATATTCCCGGAGGGCGGCATTAAGATTGTTGTCGAAATTCTGCTTGGAAAGCACCACGATGTAGGCACCCGTATCACCCAAGGTATAGACATTCTGCTTATAGGGATCCTGTTCCAAGTTGAAATCGTAGCGGTTGATGCAGCCATCGCGGAGAATAAGGGCATAGTCGCACGTCTTGCCTTTGCGGACCACATTCTTGAGTTCCCCCTTCATCTGGTAGGTACCCTCCTCTTCGGTCATCTTCATAGCCAGATAGCAATAGGAGACCATATTACAATTCTCAATCACGAGTTGTCTCGGATTATTGGCGCGGAGCGTTTCCACCTGCTGGCGGCTGAGATGCTTGTACAGCATGTCGTCCACATGAATATCCGATGTCTGCGCGAATCCGCACGCGCACACGAGAGTCATTAGCAAACCGGTTAATATCTTTCTCATATTATATAATATTGTATAGTTACCTTTACAGCAAAACGATTATGCGTTGTTTTGCCTCCAACGCATAATCGTCATATAGGGTTAAAGTGCCCGACTATATCTATCTGAGAATCGTCATAGAACCGTTGTAATTGACGGTTTTGGCTTTCCCTTTGAAGTAGAAACTGTAATAATAGACGCCGTCACCCAAGCCATGGCCATCGAAAACCTTGCTACCCTTCTCAATCTTGCCGTCGCGGGCGAAAGTATCGTAATTTTCAGCATAATATACCCGATTACCCCAACGGTCGAAGATGTAGAGCTTGTTGTTCCGGTATTTGTCGGGATCCTCCGGGTTAATGTTCGTGCTCATATTCTGGATAGCGAACACGTCGTTGATGCCGTCACCGTTCGGTGTGATCACATTGGGGAATTCCAGATCCTTGTCCACGGTGACCGTATGGACGATCTCGCTGGCGCAGCCAGCTTCGGTCTCAATATGCAGCGTCACGTCATAGTCGCCCCACTGGGTGTAGGTATGCTGCGGGGAGATGTTCTCGGTGTCACGCTCGCCATCGGCGAAATCCCAGTAGAAAGTGGTTCCAGGGGTGCGCATGACGGTGGAGTCGGAGTAGTTGATGAAATTAACCAGACCGTTATTTTCTGCCATCAGGGAGATGGCCGGATCGGCCTCAAACTCCGCAATCGGCTGGGCGTTGACCGTGATATAGCTCCATTTCAGCAGAGAGTCGCGGCAGCCGTCACTCGTGATTCCGTAAAGGAGGATGGAATAGACACCGGGATCCACCAGTTCAAAAGAGGGTTCCTTCTGTGCGGAGCTGTACGTATAGAGCAATCCGTTGGGAGTCTCACGATAGACATACCAGGCATAATCCACATCATCAGGGGTGGTGTTGTTTGTAAACTTCAGCTTCAGCGGTGCGCACCCGGCAGTGTCGCTGGGCCTCACATCAAACTCCGGTATCGGGTTCACCTTCACATAAACGGTGTCGGAACCCCTGCAGAACAGAGTCTGACTGGCGTTGCTGGTCGTCACATCCACCGTATATTCGCCTTGGGTGACCACGTTAATGGTCCGGGTGGAAGCACCGGTATTCCAGTGATACACAGGATGCAGGCCGACGGTATCGGCATCGAGGGTGAGGATCTCACCGATGCAAATCTCCTTGTCGGCACCCAAGTCCGGACGCGGAGCCGGGGTCACCTTCACCACAGTATTGGTATCATAGTGGCAGCCGAACTCATCAACCACGCGAATCGTGTAGTTGATGTCACCGGCGGTGTCGGGAATCACATAGCTGCCTGTGGCACCGGGACCGATGATATAGGTGGTATCAACACTCACATTAAACTGCCAGTCAGCAGGTTGCAAATGCGGGTCAAGGGCCATCTCCCAACCGCATACGTAGCCGTTGTCACCAGTCCACGCATCCACCACTTGGATACTCCATGTGCCGTTGAGCGGGCATCCGATGAGGTTGGCGAAGGAGCCATCGGGATGATACACATTGGTCATGTTAGCCACATTCGTGGAGTCCACGTAGTTGCTGCTGGTTCCTGCACTCGGTGCCGGATTGTTTGCCGTCACATGGTTACAGGCTTCATACACATGACCCTGACCGCAGGCGTATTGGTAACCCTGATTGGTGGCGTTAGACCAGCAATAGTTCCAACATTGGCCTATAGGACAGCCGTTACTGCTACATCCATTACATTGATCAGGTTCATAATAGAGGCCGAAATAGGCGGCCGCAGTCCCAGCACCGGCGGCCCAGCCCTGCTCACTATTCGGAACCGCATTGGCACAATTACCATATAAAGAACCTGAATATTTCTTCATCAACGACACCCGTTTCTGGCTCGGACAGGTGAGGTTAATCCAAAGGTCACCAATATAGGAGTGCTCGATGGCAAGCCTCACGTAAAGAATGTCATTGGCGGATGTGACCGTAGCTGTTGGGGAGAAAGCCGTGAATGTGACGGGAGATGTGTAAGCACAGCTTCCGTTGCAAATCTCACCGTCGGGCAGGAAGATGGTGTCGGTCACTGCCAGCGAGGTGGCCTGTGCGCTACCGACCGTATCCAACTGGACGGAGGAAATATAGTCATAACCCGTGGTGAAGTTCACCTCCTGTCCCGTACAAATTTCAGGCATGGTGGCTAAAGAACGGATGGGGTTGTCGGAGGTTCGGATACGGAACACCTGGGGAATATAGGAAATACATCCCGCACTGTCGGTGATGCTGAGGGAAGCGTCAAAACCCCTCTTTGGTTCAAAGTAATAGTCAACGGCGTTATAGCCAAGGGAATCAAACTCCGCAACTCCAAGATCCCAATGGAACGTGGATGTGGCGTCTGTCTGCGTATAGCTGAAGTAGTTGTCGGGATATTCGCCGTAAGCCACCAGATGCAGGGTGTCGTACGGACAAAGGTCTATATAGTAGAAACCGTCATCGGCCAACTTCGGGTATTTGTTGGAGAGTACCGTGTCGAACTTGACGTTGATGCGCTGGCACGGCGCGTCACAACCCGTGACAATGTTAAAACCAGCCCCTTCACCCGAACCGTCCGTCTTGAGGCGGAGGGTGATGGCACCCGTCGGGTTGGAGATGGTGGCGGCATATTTCAACGAAGCCGCCGCACTAATCAAGATGTCATTGTTGAACATATCCAACAGCGGAGATTGAGTGTTGGGACCATTGTAGATAAAGAGCGTATCCGACGGATGGATGTCAAACGTCTGCAGGTCAATCTCCACCGTCACGGCACTATTGCTGGAACTGTTGGAGAAAATCGTCAGCGTGTCATCCCGATTAGGCGCATAGTCCGCCGTGATGCCACCATAGTCATGCACCGTCATGGCACATCCCGTGGCCGTATGGGTGGTACCCTGCCCCATATTGATACTCTGCGCCTGAACGAGGTTCAGGGTGCAGCCAAGAACTGTCGTGAGGAGTATGAATATTTTTCTCATCGTATGTGTTTTAAATAATTAATA
>JAIKYR010000168.1 GCA_024682995.1 Bacteroidales bacterium
GCCTTGAGGTATTCGAACGCGAGGGTGGCGGACTCCTTCATCACGTCGCCGAGGTTGCCGGTCATGGTGAGCTCGCCCTTGCCGGGAGAGGTCAGCGCCTCCACGAAGAGGATCTCGCCGCCCACGGCGGTCCAGGCCAGACCGGTGGCCACGCCGGGCACGGTGTTGTCAAAGGCCTTCTCTAACTGGAAGATAGGTGACCCGAGCATCTCCTTGAGGTCGCTGGAGTTGACTTTTTTCTCAATAGTGCCTTCCTGCACCAGCTGGGCGGCACGCTTGCGGATGATCTTCGCGATAGTCCGCTCCAGCGTACGCACGCCCGACTCCCGCGTGTATTCGCTGATGATGTGCTCCACGGTCTTGTCGGGAATCTGAAGCTGCTTCTTGTCCAAACCGTTCTCCTTGAGCTGCTTGGGGATAAGATGATGCTTGGCGATCTGGAGCTTCTCCTCGGCCAGGTATCCGGGTATCTCGATGATCTCCATACGGTCGCGGAGGGCCGGATGCACATTGCCGATGTCGTTGGCGGTGGCGATGAAGAGCACCCTCGAAAGGTCGAAGGAGGTCTCCAAGTAGTTGTCGTAGAAAGCGTTGTTCTGTTCGGGGTCCATCACTTCTAATAAGGCTGCCGAAGGGTCGCCTTGCACATTCATGCCCGTAATCTTGTCGATTTCGTCCAGCACGAAGACAGGGTTGGCGAAACCGGCTTTGCGCATGTTCTGGATGATACGACCGGGCATGGCCCCGATGTAGGTTTTGCGGTGCCCGCGGATTTCTGATTCGTCACGCAAACCGCCTAAGGAGACGCGCACATACTTGCGGCCGAGGGCGCTGGCGATGGACTTGCCTAAGGATGTCTTGCCCACGCCCGGAGGCCCGGCCAGACAGAGAATCGGCGATTTCATGTCGCCCTTCAATTTCAGCACGGCCAAATACTCGATGATGCGCTCCTTGACCTTGTCCAGACCGTAATGGTCATGGTCGAGGGTCTTGCGGGCCTTGGCAAGGTCGAAGTTGTCTTTGCTGTATTCGTTCCAAGGCAGGTCCACCAGCAGCTCTAAGTAGTTGAGCTGCACGGAGTAGTCAGGGGCCATGGGGTTGGTGCGCTGCAGTTTTTCTAGCTCTTTGTTGAAGAGGTCGGCGGTTTCCTTATTCCATTTTTTCTTGGCGGCACGCTCCTTCAGGGAGGCATAGTCCTTTTCGGACGGTGACCCGCCTAACTCCTCTTGTATGGTTTTTATCTGCTGGTTCAGGAAATATTCGCGTTGCTGTTTGTCCAGTTCCTGTCGCGATTTGTCTTGGATTTGGTTTTTCAGTTCGATAATCTGGAGGTCGCGGTGCAGCAGTTTGAGGATCTGTTTGGCGCTATCCACGATGTCGTTGTTCTCCAGAATCTGCTGTTTTTCATCCACGGAAACAGAGAGGTTGGAGGCCAGGAAGTTGAGCAGGAAAACATGGCTTTCGATGTTCTTGAGGGCGAAGGAGGCCTCGCGGGGGAGGTTGGGCGACAGCTTCATCATGCGGGTGGCCGTGTCCTTGATGGTGGAAATCAGAGCCTTGAAGTTTCGATGCTCGGTAATTCGTTTGTCGAAGTCGTTGGAGTTGAAGGGGATGGCGGAGCACTTGAAGTAGGGCTCGGTCTGGGTGAGGTCTTGGATGATGAAGCGACGCACGCCCTGCACGATGATAGTCACGCCGCCGTCGGGCATGGTGATGTATTTGAGGATATGAGCCATTGTGCCCACGCGGTAGAGGTCGTCGAGGGTGGGCTCTTCCACCTCGTTGGTGCGTTGGGCCACCACGCCGATAGGCTCGGAGGTGCGGGAGTAGTCCTGCGCCAGCCGGATGGACTTGGTGCGTCCCACGTTGATGGGGATAACCATGCCGGGAAAGAGGAGGGTGTTACGGAGTGGCAGCAGGGCAATCTCCTCGGGAATGTCCTCCTGACGAAGTTTGATTTCGTCGTCAAGGGAGAATAACGGGATGAAGTTCGCCTCGTTACCCATAAATTCTTCAAGCAGTGATATGTCTTTCATCTATATTGTGTTAGAATAAAAAAACTGACCTCTTTTGACAAGCAAAAAAGGTCAGCAAAAGTACAAAAATATTATGGATATTATTTGTTCTTGTTTGTGTCGAGGTGACGGGCATATTTGTTGCGGAATTTATCCACACGGCCTGCGGTGTCAACCAATTTCATCTTACCCGTGAAGAAGGGGTGAGATGTGTTAGAAATCTCTAATTTTACCAGCGGATATTCATTTCCGTCTTCCCACTGAATCGTGTCTTTTGTAGCAACGGTGGACTTGGTCAAGAAAGCGTAATCGTTTGACATGTCCTTAAATACGACCGTTCTATACTCTTTTGGATGGATACCTTTTTTCATTTTATCTATTGTTTTTGTTGCCTAAAAAATTGGAGTGCAAAAATACACTTTTTTTGAATTAAATCAAGTAGTTGCATTTTTTTTATTTCCACAGGGAAAAAAGGCTCAGTTTGTCTTGAATTTATAGGTGTCAATGGCGGCGAGGTCAGCATTTGCCTTGACGATTTTCTGCTTGAGGTTTTCCTTGTGTTTAATGACTTTTTCGCGCATGTCGGGGTCGCCGGCGGCGAGGATCTGCATGGCGAGGATGGCGGCATTCTGCGCCCCGTTAATGGCCACGGTGGCCACGGGTATGCCCGGCGGCATCTGCAGCATGGCGAGGGCGGCGTCCACCCCCTCCAGCGACGACTTGATGGGCACTCCGATGACCGGCAGGGGAGTCATGGCGGCAATCACGCCCGGCAGATGTGCGGCCATGCCGGCACCGGCGATGATGACCTCCACGCCTCGCGTGTGCGCCTTCTTGGCGTACTCGGCCACCTCATCGGGCGTGCGGTGCGCCGACAAGGCCAGCACCTCAAAGGGTATTTCGTTGCTCTCTAAGAATTTGAAAGCAGCCTCCATGACCGGAAGGTCGGATGTGCTGCCCATGATGATGCTTACTCGTGCGTTCATATCTGTGCTTTTTACGTGTGTGATTTGTTCGTTCTTTTTTGGCATAACTTTTGCCAAAAGCACCCGTTAATCGGGCCTGCAAAGATAATATTAAAAAACGGAAATTTAATCGTATCTTTGCCGCCGAATTTAGAAAGGACTTTTTATGAACGATTTACTTGGAAAATTGGAACTTATCTACCAACGTTGGCTGCAGATTGGCGAGGATATCACCAAACCCGATGCCATGTCGGATATGAAGAAGTTTATCAAGATGAGCAAGGACTACAAGGACTTGCAGGCGGTGGTGGATGCATATAAGAAATATAAGGATGTGATTGGCAATATTGCCAACGCCAAGGAGATATTGGCCAATGAGAAGGATGAAGAGTTCCGCGAGATGGCCAAGCTGGAGCTGGACACGTTCCAAGCTGAAAAGGACCAGCTGGAAGAGGACATCCGTTTTCTGCTGCTGCCTTCCGACCCGCAGGACAGCAAGAACGCCCAGATGGAGATCCGCGCTGGTACCGGTGGCGACGAGGCCAGCATCTTTGCCGGCGACCTTTTCCGTATGTATCAGCATTATTGTGACAAGAAAGGTTGGAAAATAGAGGTCCTTTCCATGACGGAAGGCACGGTGGGCGGTTACAAGGAGATCGACTTTGCTGTGAATGGCGAGGGTGTGTACGGCATCATGAAGTACGAGTCCGGCGTGCACCGCGTGCAGCGTGTGCCGCAGACGGAATCGCAAGGCCGCGTGCACACATCCGCCGCTTCTGTGGTGGTGCTGCCCGAGGCCGATGAGTTTGATGTGGATCTGAAACAGAGCGACATCAAGAAGGAGACGTTCTGCGCTTCCGGTCCTGGCGGCCAGTGCGTCAACACGACCTATTCCGCCGTGCGCCTTACCCACATCCCCACAGGCATCGTGGTCTCCATCCAGGATGAGAAATCCCAGATTAAGAACCTCGAAAAGGCTATGCGCGTGCTGCGTACCCGTCTTTTTGAAATGGAATACAAAAAATATCTGGACGAAATCGCTTCCAAACGGAAGACAATGGTTTCCACCGGTGACCGTTCCGCCAAGATCCGCACCTACAACTATCCGCAAAACCGCGTGACGGACCACCGCATCAATTTTACGATGTACAATCTGGCCAATTTCATGAACGGTGATATCGAGGAGGTGTTGCAAGCTCTGCAGGTGGCCGAGAATGCCGAGCGCCTGAAGGAGGCGGTGGAATAATCCGGATACCTACATTATTATATATATAGCAATTTCCCTTCCACTTTCGGATACCCCATCTCACGTAGCAAGGCGCAGTATCCGTCTATCTGCTTTTGGTATTGCTCGTGCGGTTGGCCTGTCTTGTAGTCGATGACCATCACCTTGTCAGGCAGAAACACTACACGGTCGGGACGGTGCTGGTTGCCTTGGCTGTCCAGAATGGTAATCTCGTTGCGCACGTCCGCGCCGGGCGCGAAGCATGGCCGCAGGGTGTCATCTTCCAGAATGTGCTGCAAAACGGTCCGCAGGCGTTCCTTCCGCATGGGTTCCACATGGGAGATGAAAGTGTCGATTTCCGCCATTGAGGAGGGGAACACTTCCAATCCGGACAGGAAATCATGAACAAAAGTCCCTTCCACCCTCGGGTCGTCCTCGGACAAAGTCTCCTGATGTTCAAAACGGAGCGTGTCGATGGAGAAATCGGACAAGACAACTTTAGGGGTGATGTTCTCCTGGTCCTTTTTATCTGTTTCTTTCTTGTTTTTCTTCTTCCAACTCCGGTCTCCGAAGTAGTAGAACTGATTGTCTTCTGTGTCCTGCTCAAAAAGCAGTCCGCCGTCCGGATGGTTCTCATTGTTGCAGAAGGAGAGCAGATGGTCGCCGTAGCCGCCCCCGCTTGTTTTGCTGTGTTTGGTAATGATATACAACATTTCGCTGGCACGTGTGTGGGCCACATACAGCAGATTCAGGGAATCCATGCCACGGCTTTCACTTTCATCCAAATATTGCTGCTCGTAGGAAGAACCCATGCAGGCCTTTTCGCTCAATTCAATGTAGGCGACTTCTGAGTCCGAGATTTTTGTCCAGATGGGTTTCAGTCTATTGGCAGAAGATGTGTAGGGCAGGATGACGACCGGGTATTCCAACCCTTTGGATTTATGGATAGTGCTGACAGTGATGGCGTTATGTTTTCCAGTGAGCTTTATGGCGGGTTTGCTCTTGGTGTCGTTGACCATCTGCCACCAGCTCAAAAATGCAGTGATCTCGCCGGTGTGGGTTTTCAGATAGTTGAGAACCACATTTTCGAAGCTGACAACAAAAGGGCTTTGTAGCTTGTCCAATCCGTAGAATCCGATAATCTCCCGAATGAGAATCCAGAAAGGCTGTGGCCGCCACTCTTCACAAGGTATCAGGAGGCCGAATTTCTGTTTCAACAGGTCCTGGAAATTGGAGTCGGCGTGGAGTGCGAACAGGATTTCTTCCATGCTCTTTTCACGAAGGTGGATGCGGGATAGAAAATGGAGAATGGTCGCCTGAGCCAGCAGGTCTTTCGGACGAATCAGATGGCGGAGGGTTTGGATGATGAGGTTCACCTCTGCGGATGTGTTGAGTGTCAGGGCTTTTTCGGTGATGACATGCCAGCCCTGTTTCAACATGAGGTTGCTCATGCGGGCGCAGTTGTCGTTGCCGGAATAGAGCACGGCGATGTCGCCCTCCTCATACCCGCGCATCAGCGCATCCTTGACGGCAAAGAGCACCTCCGCATCCGGCACCGTAATGTCCGGATCCTCTTTTATGGCTTGTATGAAATCGTTTCCGGGTTGGAAATGGGTACGGGAGGCGAGGTTCTTTTTGTCGCTATTGGAAGTCCCTATATACACTTGCACCAATCCCGGCTCTTTTTTCACGATATCCTGCTCCAATCCGGAAGCGTAATACTTGTCCAGGTTTTTGGCTTGGGAATAATATTTGAAAAACAGGTTGTTGAAAGTGACCACCGAGGCGAGGGAACGGAAATTCTTCTGGAGCGGCTCGGAATGGTAAGTCTCTTTGGTGACCAGACGCAGGTCGGGGTCGGTTTGAAGCCGGTTGAGGTCGGTGAGCTTATAGAAGAGGTCGGCATCGCCGTTACGGAACCGGTAGATGGCCTGTTTCACGTCCCCGAAAAGTGACACGTCGCGTCCGTTGGCGAGAGCGTTGTTGATGATGAGGGGCTTCAGGTCGTCCCATTGCATCTGTGATGTGTCCTGAAATTCATCGATGAAGAAGTTGTCGAAACGGATGCGGTCGAACAGATATTCATAGCCGCGATTTTGTATCGTCTCGTATATCAATGTGTTGGATTCGTTGAGGATGAAGAAGTTGTTCTGTTGCTTGATCTCCTCCATCTTTTTCTGCAAATCGGTCAGGAGGGTGAGTTTGTCGGCATTCTTGATTATGATTTTATAATCCCGATATTGGCGTACAGGGTCTTTTAGAAGGTCACGAATCCGGTAGAAACAATCTTCTAAGTGCGGGACTACCTCATCCAGAAGGGTGGTTTCATCACTGGTGGGCTTTGTCTTTTTGAGATAGCCGCCTGTTTTTTTATTTTGGAATTTTTCAAGGCTTTCCAGATAATAGGTGACAGGGTCGTTTAAAACATCTTCAAACCAATGGCTGAAGGTCGGACTGTTCAGGCTCAGTCCCGCAAGGCGGGCCATCCAGCTGCTGCCTTCCTGGGCTGTCTGGCGGATGCGTTCGCGCAGCTCGTCGGGCGTATTCCGAAGCCAGGCGCGAATCTTCGCGTTGTTCTCGCGGATGGTGTCGGCGTCCGTATTGCGGAGAATCTGGATGTATTGGTAATTTTTTTCCGCATTGTCGTAAAGGATGTCCAAGGCGGCCCGCAACTCCCTGTCGATGTTGAGGTTGCCGGTTTCCTCCATACTGTTGTCCAACAGGGCGAGGATTCGTTTGGCCAGATTGGTGGAGGCGGAGAGTTCATTCAGCAGTTGGTCGATGGCCTCGATGTAAAACTCGTCCATCTCAATCAGGACGGAGTAGGTGAGGCTGAGTTTGAGGCTGATGGCCGAGGAACGGATGACCCGTTGGAAGAAGCTGTCGATGGTGGAGATGGTGAAGCGTGCGTAGTCGTACAGGATGCGCTGGAGCAGCTCTTTGGATTCCCGCTGCATGAAACGGGCAATCACATTTGGGTCGGGCTGGTTTGTGCCGAAGAGCTTTGCCACGACCATATTATAGATGGCCTTGGCACCGCCTCCGATTTGATCGGCCGGTTCAAAGGCAAAGGCGGTCAGCGTGCGCACGATGCGGTCCTTCATCTCCCCGGCAGCGTTGTTGGTGAATGTGATACCTAGGATCTTCTGGAACAAATCCAGATGCAGTTCCGCGCCCGACTGGTCGATATGCTTGCTGTCGTATCGGAAACAGAGTGTGAGGAAATCAGCCACCAGGCTGGTGGTCTTGCCGGCACCGGCGGAAGCGGAGTAGGTGGTGAACATGGGTTATAGTTTACAAGTGATGGTTTGATATACGATGAGGGCGGATGCGAAGGCGAAAAACAGGTTGTACCCACCGCAGATGCCGTCCATGTCAAGTATTTCGCCTGTGGCGTAGAGTCCGGGGAAACGTTTCAGCGAGAAATCAGGATTCACCTCCTGCAGGTCGATGCCACCGTGGCACACTTGGGCGAAATCAAGGGGGTAGGTACTGGAAATTTTTAATTTGAAATGGTTGACATCAAAGGCTTTCTGTTCGTAGAGGGCGTTGAGTTTGGGATGCAGCACGCCTTTCAGCGTGTGGAACCGTTGCCAATGGGCTTCCGCGTTGAAGTTCTCGTCGTGGTAGATGAGGTTGAGTTGCAGGAAACAATGCTCTTTGGAAGGAAGACGGTTGTAATAGGCCGACAGGTTCAGGATGACAATGCCGGAGATGCCGTCCTCCTTGAAGGTGACCTCGCCGGCTTCCCTGTGGATGAGGCGGTCGCCTTGCCATAGGTCGGCAATGACGCGGGTACGGCAGCCGGCTAAGGATTTCGGGTAATCCTCAATGGTGAAGCCCACCAAAGAGGGCTCGAACGGATGGATGTTCAAGTGTAGGTTGTCCAAAAAACGATTGTACTCTTTCCGGTTTTTGGCTATCATATTGGCTGGGGTTCCGGAAGCGAACACCACGTGGTCGAAGGGCTCCGGAAAGTCGTCGATATGCCATTTGCCGTTTCTGTTTTCCAGATGTTTCACCTCGTGTTCAAGGATGGCGTGGCAGTTTTGCCGTTCGGGCTCCCACAGGAGGTCCACGACGGTCTGCGAGAACTGGCTGCTGGGATAGACACGCCCTTCCTCGTCGGCAGTCAAGGTCAGCCCCATCTGTTCAAATGTTTGGTGGAGCCGTTCGGGTGTGACCTGTTGCAGCAGCAGCTGTGCGAATTCGGGATGGTTGTATCCTTCAGGGTCTATATGTTCGTTGAAGAGGTTGGCCTTGCCCCCGCCGGACGCGCGCAGCTTGGTGCCCACATTGCGGCAACGCTCGAAAACATATACCTGACAGTCGGCATGATCCAACAGCTTCTTGGTCAGGAACAGGCCGGAGGCTCCGGCGCCGATGATAGCGATACGGCTCATTCGGGGTTGTCGATTAGGAAATGTTTGACGGATTGTTGGAATTCTGGGAAGAGGTCGGGTCCGGAGGCGATGATCTCGCCGCCGAAAAGCCAGTTGTTGCCGCCGGAAAAGTCGGAGACTTGGCCGCCGGCCTGTTGGATGATGAAAGCACCCGCCGCCACGTCGTAGGGTTTCATGCCGTACTCAAAGTAGCCGTCGCAGCGCCCGCATGCCACGTACGCGAGGTCGGTGGCAGCGGAACCTAACCGGCGCAGGCCGTGGGTATGCTGCATCGTCCAGCGCATGTAGCGCATGAAGGGATCCAGGATGGAGAAGTCCGAATAAGGGAAGCCCGTGGCCAGCAGCGAAGCGTCCAGCTTGGAACAGTGGCTGACATGGATGGGGTATCCGTTCAGATAGGACTTGCCATCTTTATAGGCGTAAAAACACTCGTCGCGCCATATTTCATACACCACGCCGATGACGATCTCATCATACTCTTTCAAGGCGATGCTGATGGCGGTGGGAGGCAGGCCGTGGATGAAGTTCGTAGTGCCGTCCAAAGGGTCCACAATCCAGTTGTACTGCTCTTCCAAACCGCGCTCTGTGTCCTCCTCGGCGATAAAGCCCGCCTCGGGCACCAGCTCTTTGAGCTTGGCTACGATGGTTCTCTCGGATTCCTTGTCAAACTGCGTCACATAGTCGTGAACGCCTTTCGCCTTCATCTTGATGCTGGTGAGACTCTGCCGTTCGCTGCAGAGCCATAAGCCCACGTGGCGGACCAGGGTCACCACCTCTTCGCAGATCTGTTGGTAGTTCAAGTTGTCCATAATGCTATTCGTTTAAAAAGTCTTTGACCAGCTGGATAGTCTCCTGCTGCGCCTGCTCCAGCACATCGTTCAATATTATTTTATCAAACTGGGGAGAGAAGGAGAGTTCATATTCGGCTTTGTCCAACCGTTTCTGGAAGGATTCGGGCGATTCGGTGCCCCGGTTGCGGAGCCGGTTGGCCAGTTCTTCGATGGAGGGTGGCTCGATGAAGATGGCCAGCGCCTGCCCGCCGAAAAATTTCTTGATGTTAAGCCCGCCTAACACGTCCACATCGAAGATGACCGTCTGGCCGTTTTGCCAGATGCGTTCCACCTCGCTTTTCAAGGAACCGTAGTATTGGTTTTCATACACCTCCTGCCATTCCAAAAACTCATCGTTGTCCAAACGGTTTCTGAATTCGTCCGGGGTGATGAAATAGTAGTCCTTGCCGTCGGTCTCGTAGTCGCGCTTGGCGCGCGTTGTGGCGGATATGGAGAACTGGAGTTCGGGAACAGCCTGCAGGAGATGCCGCACAATGGATGTTTTCCCGGCACCGGAAGGTGCTGATACGATGATGACTTTGCCTTGCATTTTCCGTTAGTTTTGGACCTGCAGCCCTGTTGGCCGGAGGTTGTTGGTTTTGCCATGCAAAAGTAGCAAAAAAACAAACGGGAACCGCAGGTTATTTTCGTCGTCTTTCAGCCCAGTAGTCTTTTATATGTCCCCAGTTGACGACGATTCCCGTCGAGGCGGTGATTTTCGACCAGCGGGTCCAGTCAATGGCCGGGATGATATTATGGGCGGTGAAGAACACGTTGACGGGGCCGATATCAAAGCCAAGTCCGACACCCAAGTTGCCGTAGGATCTCCGTGCGAGCGTATAGGAGACGCAGATGTCGAAAACGTGGAAGAAATGCCCGTTGTAAGCCACCGTCAGGGCGGGACGGAAGCTGTGGTTTACAAACGTGCCTTGGGCTAACAGAAAGATTCTATTGGACTTGTTCAAGTCATATTGCCCCTGAATCAGGATTCTGGGATTGGTGAAGGTGCTGTAGCCGGAGATAGCCTCCGAGTGCAGAGGAAAATAGTCGGCCAAGGAGTCCAAAAAGGCGGCCCGACCGTCTTCATCAGCGAGCTGCATGATGTCATCTTCGGAAAGTCCGGAAAAGAGGAAACCGCCGTCGTGGTAGAAATGACCTCCGTCGGACATGGCACTGCTGACATGCTGGGCGGATGTCTTCCAATGGATGAATCCGAGGTCCAGAACGGAAACGGCGAGCGTGACTTTGTCAATGGGCTTGTACCGGAATCCCAAATCAATGCCTGCCCCCACGTTTTTGAAAGCGTTGGACAGAATCGACAGGTCCAAGTCCGCCATCGTGACCTCGTATTTGCCATTGTCCAAATTCAACTGTATGGGTATGGCGGAGGCTAACCGGGCATCGGCATCGTATTGCAGAAACATGCTGTAGTCGTCTTCACTGGTGGTGATGGTGGCGTTCAGATTGCGGGTGTTGACATTAAAAGCCCCAAATAGGAGTTTGGCGTGTGCCCCCCATGAGATTTTGGGGCTCAGCTGATGTTGTATGCCCAGGCTGATCTCCTGATAAAGCGAAGCTTGAATGCCCAAGGACAGCTTTGCAGGGTTCTCGTCACCTAAGTAGTTGAGGTTGCCCATCAAGGGGAATCCAATGAGATCTTTGGAGAAAGATATATTGGCATTGCCTCGGAGACGATAATCGAAGGTGAAGAAGAATTTCTTGGCGAAACGGAATCCGAATCCCAAGAGGGCCTCATCCAGATCCAGATGCAGATAATTGTTTTTTTGTTTGAGACTGTTTGCGAATTTGTTGGCTGTCAGAGAAATGGGGTAGCCTTCCGCATCCGTCTCAAAGATGTTCTTGTACCGGATGGAGGAATTGTACAAGCCAATGCCGAGATTGCCGATGCCGGGCACGGCCACATATCCTTTGTAGAGCAGCAGCACTTCGGCAGAAGGGTCTGTGCGAAGCTGGTAGGGGTTCAGGTACATGAAATGTGTCAGCGGGGTCTCCTGTGCGGAGGCCGACAGCATAGCCATAAACATGGCGAGGACAAGGGTTACAGTTCTTTTTTTCATGGTCATGGCTGAAGGTATTGGTTAGCTAATGATCCCAAATCCACATCGAATTTGGCAGAGAGACGTATCTTGAGGATTTGGTCGCTGCGGATGGCCACCTGGTGGTCGTCTGTGTTGACACCCGCCTTGAGGATGATTTTGTCACAGGAGAGCATCCGTTGTATCTGCGACACATCCTCCTTGGCGATATAGGCCTCGCACGGAACGGACATGCCGCCATAGTAGCCGGGGATGGCCATCGGAGAGGTGAACAGGGAGTCACGGATGCAGTGCGTCTTACTGTCGTAGAAATAGGCCTGCATGTCAAAGCCGAGAGGAAGCTGGTTCTCAATGCGGAAACGGAACAAGATGTTGGAAATCCCGTTGATGTCCGGAATGTCGGCACCTCCGAAATCCAGCGTGTCGTGGAAGGTGATCCGGTCGAGTTTCATTTTCAACGGCAGGGTGATGGCGATTTTCAGGTTTATGGTCTGGTGCTCCGTGACGGTGAGGACCGGCGTGTTCATCCCGTTGGGATTAAGCACCGCCGTGCCGGCAAAGTGCAGACTGCTCATGTTGGTGTTGAGGAACAGCGAAGGGGTGAGGGGGAGCGGTACAGACTCGAAACTTTGTGTGCTGGCCGGCATGTGGATGGTGACTGGCGAGGAGGACAACAAAGAGGTGGTCGGGATACCCGTGCCGGAGAGGGATGCGTCACGAACGGTAAGGTCCGCCCCGATGGGGAAGGTGTTTTGCACGAGGCACTCCACCTGCGGGTTGTACAGCGTGATGGACCCGCCAAGCTGGCTTGACAAGAAACTCAAATCAAAGTCCAGACTCTCATTCAAATCCATGTCAAAGGCTTTGATGCGCCCACGCAACTCCTCAAGAACAAGATTTCTTGCCAGCACGGAGTATTGGATGACGGGGTTGTTCGGCACGTCCGCACCCGAAGACACGGCGGTCAAGTGCAGGTAGATGTCCGCCTTGTTGACGGCATTGGGCACCAGCGTGTAGCCCGACAAGTCAAAATCTATTTGGTTGTCTTCGTAGGCGTTGATGTTGTATGTGACATGAAAATCCTGATTGGAGGCATCTTTAATCTGGGGGGAAGAGACTTCCACGGTAAAATTGATTGGGATGTCATGGGCAAGATGCAAGGACAGCTGGCCGGACTTGATGCGGGCATATTCCAATACAGCCTCATCGGAGGGGAACTCCAGCGTGGTGGTGTCATTGTACAGCGTGAACGAAATCTGCGGCAGATGAGGGAAATGGCTTCCCGAAACCGTCAGGGTTTTCGATGTTGAAATGACCTTGTCTTTCATGATGCCCAACAGCTGATCGGAAGAAATCAGCGAGTCTTTCTCCAGCTGATACGTGATTTCCAGCGTGCCGTCGTCGCCGGTTTGGATGAACGATGGATTGTCGGCCAAGGTGAGAATGTCGCCAATCGAAAGGTCGGCGTTCACCAGCGGGATTCCCCACGAACCTTCGGCGTCGATGCCGTTCATCCGCGAAAAATCGTATGCGGTACGCTTGCAGGAGAAACAGAATAGCATAAGCAGTCCCCAGAAGCAAGTGCATAGTATGTGTCGGTATTTCATATGGAAAAAAAGTTTGTATAATTTAAGCGGCAAAGATACAAGAATTATTTAATTGAATATGCCCCTGAAAAATGTTGGATAAAAAGCTGATATCATTATTCTTCCGGCAAGGCCTTGAACCCCAATCCCATAATCTCCGAGCTTTCAATCACATTCACAAAGGCTTTCGGGTCCAGCCGGCGCAGGTTGGCCTTGAGCTTGATGAGGTCGGTGCGGTCCAGCGTGACGTAAATCATCTTGCGCTCCGTTCCCTGGTACATGCCAAGACCGGTGAAAATCGTGCCTCCGCGCTTCATGTCGTGCAGGATGAAGTCGCGCACCTCGTCGGTCTTGTCCGTGACAATGAAGGCCGTCTTGTACGACTTGAGACCGTCCACGATGAGGTCGATGACTTTGCTCTCGATGGCGATGAGGATGATGGAATAGATAGGCAGACGGATCTGCTTGAAGGCGATGAGGGTGGTGAGCGTGATGCAGGAATCCACGATGAGCACCAGGGTGCCGAGCGAGATCTTCGTGTATTTGTGCAGGATCATGGAGATGATGTCACTGCCGCCGGAAGTGGCTCCCGACTTGAATATCAGCCCGATGGCGACGCCGTATATGACGCCGGCCACCACCGTGTTGAGGAAGTAGTCTGGAATGAAGAACAGGGTGCTGTGCGGAATCTGTACGGCATTGTGGATGCCCGCCGCCTGCTCCACGATGCCTTCGTGGATGACCGGGTTGTAGCCCCAAAGGGTCTCGATGAGCCAGGTGAAGGCGAAGATGAGGATAGTGGAGACTACCGTCTTGATGCCGAAACGCGGCCCCAGAATCCACGTGCCGATCAGCAGCAGCGGAATATCCATGCAGATAGCGTAGAAACTGATTTTCCACGGCCATACCGTGTTGAGCACGTTGGCCAGACCGTATGTGCCACCCGGGGCGAGCAAGTACGGGTTCACAAACATCACGTCACCCACGGCAAAGAGCAGACTGCCGATTACCAGCAGCGTGTAGGCTATGATTTGGTCTTTCAAGTTGGATTTCATCGATTGCGGATTTTGTAAGTGGAATATAATTATGATATTGTATTTGACGTAGTTAAAAAACAACGGGTAGCAGCAGTTCCACCATGAGGGCCACTAAAACGGCCACCAAGGCCACGCGTACCAGGCCGCGGTTCTTCCACGACATGACGATGGCCACCACCGTGGCGATGATGGCGGAGGCATAGTGCGGCGTGGTGGCGCCTGTGGGCGTGGTGGAGTAGATGACACCCGGGAATGTCATGGCCGAGAGGACGCAGAAGGGGATGTAGTAGAGGAAATCCTGGAACCATTCGTTGTCTAACTTCCGGCGTACGAACCCGATAGGGATGACACGGATGAGGTAGGTGGTGAGGGCCATGATGACCATCGCGATGGCCACGTTCTGCATACTACACATGGGCACCTCCTTCCTGATGTTGTCTTCTCCGGAAACGCTTCACCTCCTTGATGGAGGCGCACACGGCGGCGCCCACGATGGCCGAGATGATGATGGCCCAACCGCCGCCACCGCTCTTGCCGAGCACGTCCAGCCCCGGTACGTAGGTGAAGAGGCATGACAGCAAGGCCGACAGGATAATGGCGATGGCTACCTTGCGCCCCGTACGTGCCGGCGGGATGATGATGGCGATGAACATGCAGTACAATGCGATGCCAAAGCAGCCCTGCAGCATGGGCGACAGCAGGCTTGAGGCCACAGCGCCGAGGAAAGTGCCTAAGGTCCACCCGAAAATCGGGGTGATCATCAGGCCGCCGAAGAACGGGAATTTCACGTCCTCCTTCTCCATGGCCGCTAAGGCAAACACCTCGTCGGTGATGCAGAAGGCCATGATGGCGCGTTTGTAAAAAGGCATGTCAGAGGCCACTTTCTGTGACAACGAGAGCGACATGAGCATATATCGCAGGTTGATGACAAAAGTGGTGATGATGAGTTCTATGTAGGGGGCACCTCCTTCAATGAGACGGATGCCGGCAAACTGCCCGGCAGAAGCCATGTTGGTGAGGGATATCACGGTGGCCTCCAACGGGTTGAAGCCCATTTTGACGGCTATCAGTCCGAAGGTGAAAGACACCGGAATGTATCCCAAGCAGATGGGAAATCCCTTTTTTACACCCCTAATAAACTCATTCATAAAAAGTTGATGGTTTTTATTTCAGGGTGCAAAGATACAATTTAATTGTATGCGATAAGGTGTTTGCGGGTGGCAAATTTTTATACCTTTGCGCCATTCATTATAAACCCTTAAAAAAACTTACGACTATGCTTGAATATTTCAATGAAGCGCCCTATTCCGTCACCATTTGCGACAAGGATGGAAAGATTTTGGAAATGAATGAAATGGCGGTGAATGTGCTCAGTCATGGCCAGCAGATTATCGGGCAAAACCTGCTGGACTGCCATCCGGAGCCCGCGCGCACCAAGTTGGCGGAGATGCTGAAGAACCATAACGTGAATGCCTACACCATCGAGAAGAACGGCGTCAAAAAACTCGTTTACCAGTCACCGTGGTTTCAGGACGGCGAGTTCGCCGGTTATATCGAACTTTCGATGCCTATCCCGATGGAGATGCCGCATTACGTGCGGAAACCGAAACAGTAAAGAATTTTGATTCACCGCTTTGTAGTTTTTTTTACGTTCGTTTCGTTATCTATTATACAACAATAAAATATAGCTATATGAAAAACATTTTTACAACAATGGCACTCTGTCTGGTATGTGCCTTCGGCGCTTTCGCCCAAAATTATTCAACAGTCCAAATCACGCCTGTCAACGGTGTGCTGACAGTCAATGGGGTGGACCAGATCACCATCCCGAATTACGATCCCAGTGAGGTCCAGCTGGAGCCGATGGCGGGTTTTGTGGCCGTGCCCAGCGCAGACCAGATGTACACGGTGGCAGAATACGCCACTTTGGATGCGGTGTGGAATGCCTGCAACTCATCCGCGATTTGGGCGGACAATCTGGTCACGCTCGACACCTATTCCGGAGAAGGGATGAATACGGGCTATGCCGCACTGAAGTTCTCCGGCACCCCGAACACCTACGGCTATGCCAAGTTCGACAAAAGCGTGTCGGGCGGCTGGACGGAGTTCGGCTATTTCACTACAGGTAATGGTGTTGCGGAAAGAACAAACACCATTTCCGTTTATCCGAATCCGGTGGTGGAAACCATCCGTATCAACAATGCCGAAGAAGCACATGTGGCCATTTACGACATGAAAGGCCAGCAGGTGAAATTGGTTGAGTATGCGAATGCCAATACGATGATAAATGTCTCGGATTTGTCGTCGGGTGTCTATTTTGTGAAAGTCACCAGCGGCAGCAAAGTGAACACGGTGAAATTCGTGAAGGAATAATTACAGTTTGCGAGGGGGCAAGAAGAAGCTCGTCTACAAGTCACCTTGGTTTAAAGACGGCGAGTTTGCCGGATACATCGAAGTCTCCATGGAAATTCCGATGTAGATGTCGTGCTATGTGCGGAAACCGAAGAACTGATGTTTTTTTCGCTAATTCATCGCATTCTGTTTGTTCTTTTTAAGGCGTTGCTACAACGTTACATAAAACTTGTCCGTATTGACCAACACGATGCCCGCTTGGTTGACGGCCCCGTTTTCGCGCAAATTGGTCTTGACTGTTTCAATGGCCGATTTTGAGATTTTCGGAAGCATATTGGTCCAAAACACCACAATCAGGTACTCGGAATCGTCGTTGATTCCGTAAATGTCTCTGATTTTCGACAGATTCTGCATTTGCGGAGTGATGAGGACAGCCGTCGCCGGCGGGAACGTTTCAAACCGTTGATCCGTATTCCAGTTCAGGTTGGAGAGTCCGCCCTTTGCCGTGCAGTTGATGTGATAGGAAAGGAGCGAATCCTTTTTGAAATAGAGGATTTGAATCGGCTGGACGGCAGTCTGATGTTGCCATAAACTGTCCTGGATGCACGTCCGATAAGCGTCAAACTGCCCGTAATCACTGACTATAGGACTGATTTTGAAATCCCGGTCCAAGACGGAAGTAATCATCTGGTCATAATCTTTCTGGTCAAACTGCTTCAAGGTTTTGTAACCGTACAGTACTCCACAGCCTGCCAGCAGTATTGTGATGGCAAAACACAAGATGACAATATGGTTTTTGTGCTTCATAATTCTGCAATGTTTTGTTTGATGCGGCGAAGATACTATTTTATTCGTTCCGTAACTTGCATTCTTGATGGCAACTGCCTGCGCCTCGTGCCAGCGGCACGAAATCCTAATAACCCCACACGAAACGAACAAAGTGAGTACCGTGTGGGGTATGCGGCGGGTGCGTGAGGCTGTGTGTCGGAGACACACTACTATCACCATCGATGGACCACATCCACTGCTACACATATAGTGGCGTGCCTCTGGCACGCTAGTATTCGCGGGTAATCCCCAAACCCCACACTGCGGCTGTCGCCTTATGTGGGGTTACTAAGATGGCGTGCATCCTGCACGCGGCGAATGGCATCGGTACGTACTACTTATACTTTACCAAGTCCCCTTCCGCGTACGGAATCCCTATCAGCAGGGCGGGAATGTACGAAAACCGGACGTTCACAATGGCGTCCGCCTGCTGCTTCTGCGCCTGCTTCTGCAAAGCATAAACGAGCTGCTTGTTCGAGGCGAATACAAATCCGCTT
>JAIKYR010000178.1 GCA_024682995.1 Bacteroidales bacterium
CACTGCTGATGGGCGACAAGTGCGGCGCGCACACGTGGCCCGACATCCAGTGCGCCAACTCGTCCTCCATCCTCGAGCACGAAGCCACCACCTCCAAAATCTCCGACGACCAGCTCTTTTACTGCCAACAGCGCGGCATCGACAAAGAGACAGCCATCGGCCTGATTGTCAATGGTTATGCCAAGGATGTGCTGAGCAAACTGCCCATGGAGTTCGCCGTGGAAGCCCAGAAACTGTTGAGCATCTCATTGTCCGGCTCGGTCGGTTAGAATTTGGATTTGGAAAATTGGATCTTGAGGATTTAATTTTGCCCACCCATCATCACCCATTAATTATTAATTGTTAATTACGAATTGTACATTGTTTTCCGCCTGCGTAATTCACGGTTATCAAAACGGCAGCAAGTTCGGCTTCCCAACAGCCAACCTGCAATTCCAAGACATGCCGGAGATTGAGAAAGGCGTGTATGCCGTGCGTGTCTTCATCACAGAAGGATTGTTTACAGGAATGCTTTACGTGGGCACACGTCCGACACTAAAACTCAACGAGTTATCAATTGAAATCCACATCCTCGGATTTCATGGGAACCTCTATGGACGAAAACTGGCGTTTACCATTTTATCCAAAATACGGGACGAGAAAAAATTCCAGGATGCGGCGGAGCTGGTCGAGCAGCTGAAGCGCGACCGTTTAGCAGTGGAGCGTCTGGCCGTCGAAACCGAGCAGGACGTTGTCGGGTAATTGTTGGGCCACATCCGCATAAAGCCCCATCTCGTGCGAGATATGGGTGATGACCGCCTGCCGGGGTTGTAGCTGACTGACGATCTGCAAGGCCTGTTCCAGATTGAAATGCGAATAATGCTCTTTTATCCGCAGCGCATTAATAACTAATACAGACAATCCTTTCAACTTGTTCAACTCCGATTCGGAGATAAAGCTGGCATCCGTGATGTAGGCGAAATCTTTTATGCGGAAACCGAGAATCGGCAGGGTGAGATGGCGCACGTGGATGGGTTGGATTTCCACATTCTTCACTTGGAAGACATCGTCGCGCACATGGTGCAGGCAAAAGGCGGGAGCACCCGGATACGGATGCGCCTTAAAAGCGTAGTCGAAATCCTTGCGTATGACATTGGCCACCCGCTGAAGAGAATAGATGTCTAAGGGACGTTCCTGTTTGAAGTATATGGGGCGTATGTCGTCCAGTCCGGCCAAATGGTCTTTGTGCTCATGGGTGACAAGGATAGCATCCACACAGGTGATGTTGTTGTGCAGGAGCTGCATACGGAGGTCGGGGCCGGCATCAATGAGGATATTTGTACCGTCCACTTCCACAAAAGCGGAGGTACGGAGACGCTGGTCGCGCATGTCCGTCGAATGACAGACCGCACAGGGGCAGCCCACCACGGGAACGCCCTGCGAAGTTCCGGTTCCCAACAATGTTATACGCATAAAAACGCGGCAAAAGTACGAAAATAACCGCAGATATTTGTGGTAAGAATTACTTTTTCGCCATTAATATTTGCCAATTAATTCGTATCTTTGCACACTTTTTAACGACCAACATCATCGCTTATGAAAAAGACTTTATTTTGGATCTTTCTCATTTTAACATTTTGTTTTTCAGCATATTCCCAAGATACTGGAAAAACAAAGAGTAAGAAAGGAAAGACGGAGCAGAACCAAACAGATACGCTTCGCGGGGTGCCGAGCCAGAGTGACAACGCTTCGGACGTGAGTGAAGGACAGGAGGATGACAGCGAAAGCGGAAGCAGCAATTTCGTTCCTGGTTTGCTGCACTCCTCGCAGGACGTGTACACCAACAACACCTCCTACACCTTCAGCATCGCCTATTTCCGTGCACGCGGGTACGACAACAAGTATCAGGATGTGTGCATGAACGGCTTTGCCATGAATAGCCGGGTAACCGAGCGAGCCTCCTACTCCCAATGGGGCGGTCTGAACCACATCTTCCGTTATCCGGAAAACATATTGAACATCAATCCGGCCGCGTTTGTGTTCGGCGACATCGGCGGGGCCACGAACTACAACCTGCGGGCCAGCAACTTCCGCCGGCAGGTGCGGGCCACCTACTCGCTGTCGAACCGCACCTACAGCAACCGCTTCATGCTGACCGGCTCCACCGGCGTGATGAAGAACGGCTGGTCGGTAGTGGGCTCACTGTCCGCCCGTTTCGGACACACCTTGTCCTACGTGGAAGGCACCACCTACAACAGTTTCGCCGGCTTCTTCGCTGCAGAAAAGAAGTTCAACGACGAGCACGCCCTGAACCTCGCCGCCTTCGCCTCCTACACTTCCCGAGGCATGCAGTCCAACTCGGTGCAGGAGGTTTACGACCTGCTGGACAACAATTACTACAACGCCAACTGGGGCTGGTACCAGGGCAAACAACGCAACGCCCGCGTGCGTTCCGTGTGCGAGCCGGTGGTGCTGCTTACGCACACATACACCCCCAAGAACGGCAAGATACAGGTGAACACCACGTCGGCAACCACCTTCCGACGCAACAACACCACCTCGCTGAACTGGTACGACGTGCCGGACCCGCGCCCCGACTACTATCGCAACCTGCCCTCTTATCAGATCAACAATGGCGACACTTCCGGTTATTATCAGAACATCCTTGACCTCTGGACCTCCAACGACCAGTCCTACACCCAGGTCAACTGGGATAACATGTATGCGGTGAACCAGCTGGCCGCCTTGCAAGGCAAGCGCGCCCAGTACATGATTGAAAACCGCCGCTACGACCATTTCCAACTGGGCGGAAGCAGCAACTTCAACGCCACCTTGAGCGAGCACATCAAACTGTTCGGCGGTGCAGACGTGCGCGGTATGAAGCAGAAGAACTACAAGACCATCAACGACCTGCTGGGCGGCTCCTACTGGTTAGATGTTGACAAATTCTCGGAGGGCGATTTCCCAGATGATTACAACATTCAATATAACGACCTGCTCCACAAGGACGACACCTTGTTTGAAGGTGATGTGTTTGGCTACAATTATGATTATAAAATCTACACACAACGTCTTTGGAGCACCGCCCTCTTCACCTTCAACCATATTGCGTTCCATTTTGGTGGTGAAATTGGCGGCACGGAGTTCTGCCGCGTGGGTCATATGCAGAACGGACGTTTCCAAAACGAATCCTATGGACAATCGGATTGGAAATCCTTCCTGGAAGGAGCCGGCAAGTTGGGCATAACGTATAAAATTAACGGCAGAAACTACCTGGTCCTGAATGGAATGGCTGAATCGAAAGCACCTAGCGTACTCAACGCCTTCGTGGCGCCGCGCATCCGCAACAAATACGTGGACAACCTGAAGAACGAGACTATCTACACCGCCGATTTCTCCTACGTGCTCTCCTACCCTGCCATCAAGCTGCGCGCCACAGCCTTCTTCACCCAGATACTGGACGCCACCCGCCTCATCAGTTTCTACCACGATGACTATGCCAGCATGGTCAACTACTCCATCTCCAGCATTGACCAGCGCCATTTCGGCTTTGAGCTGGGCACCGAAATCAAACTTGGCAGCATGTTCTCCCTCATCCTGGCCGGCACCTGGGGCGACTACCGTTACTCCGACCGCGCCGAGGTGACCATGAACGCTGAGAACGGCACCGATTTCGAGGGCGACGTGGACCGTATCGTTTACTGGAAGAACTACCACGTTTCCGGCACCCCGCAGGTGGCCGCCACCGCCGGGTTGAAGTTCAACTACAACTACTGGTGGGTAAACATCAACGCCAACTATTTCGACAAGATCTATTGCGACCTCAATCCCGAACGCCGCACCTCCACCGCACGCGGCGCCTTGGATGAGAACTCGGAACTCTACCACCAGGTGGCCGACCAGGAACGCCTGAAAGGCCAGTTTACCCTGGATGTGTCGGTAAGCAAATCCTGGCGTGTGGCGCACAAGTACAACATTGGCTTTAACGCCAGCGTCACCAACCTTTTGAACAACAAAAACTTGGTGACAACCGCCTGGGAACAATACCGTTTCGACTACTCCAACTACAATGTGAACAAGTTCGCCAACAAGTACTATTACGCTTTCGGAACCACGTTCTACCTGGGTATCAATTTTTCGTTTTAACCAATGATAAAAAACAAGCAATATGAAAATAGCACACAATATATTGACAAGTATGGTACTGGCCGTCCTGTGCGGACTGTTCGCTTCGTGCAACTGGCAACAGGACGTGGCCCCGATGCCGGCATATGACGGTGTGGCCAACACCACTATTGCGCAGTTGTTAGCGATGCACACCATCGGAAGTCTGGACTCCTACGACCATCTGTCGGAAGATTCCGCCGACATCATCATCTCAGGCATCGTCACCTCCTCGGATGAAGAAGGCAACTGCTACAAGTACATCAACATCGAGGATTCCACGGGAGGCATCCAGATCAAGATCAACAGCTCGACCCTGTTCAACAAATACCGTCTCGGACAAAGAGTATATGTCAAGTGCAACGGCCTTGATCTTGGCGATTACCGCCGGCTCCCGCAGATGGGTATCTGGGCAAACGGCAAGATGGAATCTATTCCTTCCAACAAGGCCTATCAGTACATTTTCTGCGACGGTCCCTGCCAGACGGTGGAACCCTTCATGACGCTGACCTCTGTTCCGGCGAAAGCCTCCGAGCTTCCGGCTGAATACTTCAACCGTCTGGTGCGGTTGGAGGGAGCCACCTTTGTGGATGGCGGTCATTCCACCTATTCGGATGAAGCCGCCGCCACCTCGCACGACATCAACCTGGCCGGCGGAGGCAAGGTGGTGCTGCGCACCAGTAACTATGCCAATTTCCGTGCCGCGATACTTCCTGAAGGCACCGGCACGGTGGTCGGCATCCTGACCCGCTACAACGATGACATACAGCTTGTAATCCGCGATTTGAACGATGTGCAAGGCTTCATAGCCCCACCGCATCTTGAATCCATTTTCACGGTGAACTATCCGAACGCCTTCAACGAAGGATGGAGCCAAACAGCTTCCGGCAGTGAGTGGAAGGTATTAACCAACACCAGCTTCAACGGGTTCTATATCACGGCCAACGGAGCCACCGACAGCTGGCTGATTTCGCCTGCCATCAACTTGTCGGATGTGCAGTCCCCCGTGCTCTCCTTCACACACCGCGCACCCTCCGGCGGCGACAACACCATGATGAAGCTCTATTATTCTGCAAACGGCGGCGCTGACTGGACAGAGATTCCCATGTCCGAGTTTTCCACTTCGGAGACGAATTTCACCTTTAACATCCCTGCGGATGCACAAAGCAGCCAGTTCCGCTTCGCCTATCGGTTTACCGGTAGCAGCAAGTCCTGGTATATTAGTTCGATTGCCGTTTCGGCCCTTGTAACCAAATAATCACGATCATTATGAAAAGAACAATCATATTTGCATGTTATGCCGTCATGGCATTGTTATTTGTGACCTGCAACCGCTGGCAGGAACCCGAATTCCAGGTTCCCGCATATTCCGGCCCTGCCGCCAACCACACCATTGCCGACATCAAGGCCAAACACACCGTGATGGGCACAGGAGCGCAGGACTCCATCTGCCGTTGGAACGAACCCTTCATCGTGAAAGCGGTGGTGGTCAGCTCCGACCAAGGGGGCAACTGCTACAAATACATGACTATTCAGGATGAGACCGGCGGTATTGAAATCTCCATCGACCGTTCCAGCCTCTACAACGATTATCCTGTCGGACAGACCATCTATCTGGACTGCCGCGGACTCATCGTGGGCGATTATCATGGCAAACACCAGATCGGCTGGAAATATGTCGGTTCGGTTGGGCGCATCCATCCCCAAGCCCTTGACCAGTACATCCACAAAGACGGGATGCCGGATCCAAGCCATCCTTTCGTGGCCAATCCCATCGAGGTGACAGGCAAAAAAGAACTGACGACGGAAAACGTCAACTGTCTGGTCCGCATTAACGGTTGTAAATTTAAGAGTTCCGACAACGGCAAGCCATTGGCCACCAATGATATGACCATGGACAGATCCGTGTTCATCAACGGGGATTCCGTGGTGGTGCGTACTTCCAACTACGCCAACTTCCGCTCCATCACGATTGATGCCACAAAGAAATACTGTCTGTATGGAATCTTATCTGTTTACACCACCAGCGGGAAACAGATTTACCAGCTGACCCTCCGCACAAAGGACGACATCCAGTTCGCGCACACCACAGAGGACATCTTGATAAAAGACATTGCTTTGGACAACAATTGTTTCACCTCGGGTGGTTGGAGTATGTTTCCGCAAAACAACGCCTGGATGCCCCAAACGTATGAGGGATCACAATTTGTATATCATAATGCCACCTCCACGGAATGTGACGACTGGCTTATTTCCCCGCAGATCACACTCTCGAATCTCGACGGTGTAACGCTACGGGTGGATCAACAGAACACCATCACCAGCCAGCCTGATTATTACCAAGTCTATTACTCCACAACCTATCAAGGCGGTGAATTCAACGAAAGCGATTGGACCCCATTTAATCCCAACTTGAGTGATTTCCAATCCAATTTCTCTTTAAGCAATGCGATGGACATGAGTGTTGTGGGCAACAATTCATTCCGTATAGCCCTTCGCTACCACAAGTATGGTACAGCCAACGGATCTCTTTGGGCTATTCGCTCACTGAAATTCTACCAACAGCAACAACAATAACAGGATTTTACAACTCCATAATCTAATATAACAGAACCATATTATAATGGATATTAAACTCAATTCAATAGAAGAAGCATTAGAAGATTTCAAAGCGGGCAAGTTTGTCATCATGGTAGATGACGAGGATCGCGAAAACGAAGGTGATTTTATCATTGCGGCGGAGAAGATCACGCCGGAAAAAGTGAATTTCATGCTGCAATACGGGCGCGGGGTGCTGTGTGCCCCGTTGACCCAGCAACGCTGTGAGGAACTGAGCCTTGAGATGCAGGTGAACAGCAACACCTCGCTGCACGGCACACCCTTTACGGTGACAGTGGATTTGCTGGAGCACGGATGCACCACGGGCGTGTCGATGCACGACCGGGCCGCCACCATCAAGGCGCTGGCCGACCCGACGATGAGACCGTCCAACTTCGGTCGTCCGGGGCACGTAAACCCCCTGCGGGCACGTGACGGCGGCGTGCTGGTGCGCGCAGGCCACACGGAAGCCACTGTGGATATGGCTCGCCTCGCGGGCCTTAATCCCGTGGGTGCTCTCATCGAGATCATCAACCCCGACGGCACCATGGCCCGCCTACCCCAACTCATGGAGGTGGCGCACAAGTTCGACCTCAAAATCACAAGCATCGAGAAGCTCATCGCCTACCGTCTGCAGAGCGAGAAACTGATCCGCAAGGAACAGGAAGTCAACCTGCCCACCCGCTGGGGCGACTTCAAGCTTATCGCCTACACCCAGCTCAACAACGGCGCCACCCATCTGGTCCTCAAGAAGGGCGAATGGACGGACGGCGAGCCTGTCATGGTGCGGGTTCACTCTTCCTGTGCCACGGGCGACATCTTCGGGTCGGCCAAGTGCGACTGCGGCGAACAGTTGCACCGCTCCATGGAGATGGTGGACAAAGAGGGCAAAGGCCTTGTGCTTTACATGAGCCAAGAGGGACGTGGCATCGGTCTGGTGAACAAATTGCGCGCCTACCATCTTCAGGAACTCGGCCGCGACACCGTGGAGGCCAACCTCGAACTCGGCTTCAAAGCTGACGAACGCGACTACGGCATCGGAGCGCAAATCCTGCGCGATCTCAATGCCACGCATGTCCGTCTGATCACAAACAATCCCGCCAAACGGGTGGGCCTCACCGCCCACGGCATCGAAATCGTGGACACCATCCCCATCATCATCCAGCCCAACAAGATCAACGAACGATACCTGCGTACCAAGCAGGAAAAGATGGGGCACAATCTTCATCTCAGTTAGAGATTCGTCCCATAGCAGGCTGATGACAAAAGAAAAGAGGATGACCATGCGGCCATCCTCTTTTTTCTTCTCATCGGATATTGTCCTTATTTCTTGATAAATTTCGTTGTGATCATATTCTTACCATCCGACAGACGCAGGAAATAGGTGCCGGCGGAGAAGCCCTGGACATCCATACGAACATGGTTATCTTCAACAGGTTGGCTGCACACCAGCTTGCCGTTTATGTCGTAAATGGCCACGCGCGTAACCTGATATTTGTCCGTACGCAGCGACACATTGAGCTGGTCGGCGACAGGATTGGGATAGATCACCAAATCATTCTCTGTAAGATATTGTGCGACACCCGTGCCCAGATCCTCTCCCTTTCTTGGAATCAGGTAATATGAACCGTAGTTGATCTTGTTGACACCAATCAGAGAGACCGGTATGGTGGGAATCGGTGCTCCTGACAGACCTACCACATTCCAGAAGTGGATCCATACACAATTGGCGGATTGACCATCCTGAGTAACCGTATATTTGCCATTATTCTCAATGTCACCCGTTTCGGAGAAGGTGACATTATTCATTCTCAGAAGTTCGGCCTGATGATTGTTCATGAAATTCACATCTTGAATGTCGGAAACAGAAACGACAAGGGGCTCAACAGAGTTGTACACACTAATGGCGTCTTCATTGTAGGCTTCCGTGATGGAAAACTGCAACATACCATAATAACAAGTGAGTTTACCCATGATGCCGGAAATCTTGTCACCCACATTATATGAAGCCATCAAATGAGAATTGTCATCAATGACTATGGCCCCGGTGGCATCCTGGATGAATGTCTGATGGCGATAACTCTCGTTAACACCGGTAACGATGAACTCACCCGTGAGTTTATACACCACATTGTCGAACAAGTTGGAGTCAATATTGTAGGTTCCAGGCCATTTGCTTCTCAGTTCGGCGATGGTGGCGCACTGGAATTCGGGAGCCACACCGAAAGAGAACACGATGGTGTCGGGAGCCATTACATTTCCAAGGGTGTCGGCCACACCTTGGACGGTCAGCGTGTAGGTAGAGCCTTCCACTATGGCCGGATTCACAGCCAAAGAAACGACATTGCCGGACAGGGTCGCACCCGTGACAACGGTATTGTTGTCAAGAGTGTAATTGGAAGTATTCTGAGCCGTAGTAGCATCCAACGCCTCATTAAACCTGACCGTAACAGCATTGTTGTTTGCCAACACAGAGGTGACGACAGGTCCGACAGTATCGGGGCCAGCCTGTTGGGAAACCACCAGAATGTTGTCGATGAAGAAACGGGCATGGGATGCCTGACGGCTTTGGAAACGGATAGTAGAGGATGCTGTACCTCCAGTAAGAGGCAGCTCAAAATGGGTATATGAGCCGTATGAACCATCATTCTGCAATCCGGATACTTCATAGAGTGTACCATCCACATACACGTTGAGCGTAGTTTCATCATTGTACCAAGCCTCCGCATCAAAACTCAGGGTGAAATTACCACCATTTGCCGAAAGATCCAAGGCCGGTGTCTGCAAATATCCACCAACACCTGACTTTCCCAGTTTCAGTTTACCAAAACTTGGATAGGCTAAAGTATCCGACCAGCCGGGCGTGTGGGTTAAGCCATTCATATTCTGAATGGCTGTGGATGTGCTGTCGTTAATCAACGAAAAGTCTTCTGACAACACAACGGTTTGTGCGGAAAGCGCGAAGGCGGCACACAAAACCATACATAAGGTAAAGATTTTTTTCATAGGGTTTGGGTATTAAAATTAAGAATTGATTGTTAAATTTGGAACGGCAAAAATACGAAAAAGAAATTGCATACCGGCAAAACAAATAAAAAAAAACAGGCGATGTTTTCCCGCATTTTTTGTATCTTTGCCGCCTCATTTGAAAATGGGGCACAGACACGGAAAGTTGGCCGAGTGGCTTAAGGCAGCGGTTTCGAAAACCGCCGTAGTGTCACAGCTACCGGGGGTTCGAATCCCTCACTTTCCGCAACTGAGAACTCCCAGGAGCACGCATGGCGTGCTCCTTTTTGTTTTGAGGTACTTCGGCGGCAGCTTGCTGACGCAAG
>JAIKYR010000016.1 GCA_024682995.1 Bacteroidales bacterium
GGCATTCAGGATCCCAAATTCCAGAGCTGCCCCGTGCGCTTTTTCGACGTCTACGGCGAGCAGGGCCACCCGATGCGCAGCACCATCTCCCGCATGGGCCCGGACATGCTTGGCCGCCTTCTGGAGCTCAACGACGTCCAAACCGGCGTGCTGAACATCGTCTTCAAGGTGGCCGATGACAACGGCCTCCTGCTGATCGACCTGAAAGACCTTCGCGCCATGCTCAACTTCGTGGCGAAAAACGCCGCAGAGTACACGGAAACCTACGGAAACGTGTCTTCTTCATCTGTGGGCGCAATCCAAAGGGCCCTTCTTCAGCTGGAGAATCAGGGCGGCGACAAATTCTTCGGCGAGCCTGATTTCGATATCTACGACCTTCTCCAGTGCGAAGGCGGCAAGGGCATCATGAACGTGCTTGCGGCCGATAAACTCATGCTGCAGCCCAAGCTCTATTCCACTTTCCTGCTGTGGCTCATGTCGGAACTATATGCCACCCTTCCGGAAGTGGGCGACATGGATCTTCCCAAACTGGTGTTCTTCTTCGACGAGGCCCACATGCTGTTCGAGGATACCTCAAAGGCACTTGTGGACAAGATCGAGCAGGTGATCCGCCTCATCCGTTCCAAGGGAGTGGGTATCTACTTCATCACCCAGAGCCCCACAGACATTCCGGAGAGCATCCTTGGCCAGCTTGGCAACCGCGTGCAGCACGCCCTCCGCGCATACACACCCAAGGACCAGAAGGCAGTTAAAGTTGCTGCGGATACCTTCCGCGCCAATCCCGCGTTCAACACTTATGAGACTCTGCTTGAACTGGAAACCGGTGAAGCACTGGTGTCGCTCCTGGACGAAAAGGGCACCCCGCGTGTGGTCGAGCGTGCAAAGATCCTGTTCCCGCTGAGTCAGATCGGCGCCATCTCGGAAGGGGAGCGCTCGGATGTGATTCACCGCAGCCGCCTGTTCGGCCGCTACGATCATCCCATCGACCGTGAAAGCGCCTACGAGTTAATCACCAAGGCCACCGAAGAGGCAGAGGCCCTGAAGGCGCAGATGGCAGAGGAAGAAGCCGCTGCAAAGGCTGCAGAAGCTCAGGCTAAAGAAGCCGAAAAGAAGAAGAAGGAGGAGGAGAAAAAGAAGGGCAAGGGCATCGGCTCCAAAGTGCTCAAATCCGTTCTCACAGCCGTCACCGGCGTTGCCGCCGCCACTGTTGCCAATTCCGTGACTGGCGCCGTAACGGGCAAAAAGACCAAATCCAAGAAGTCCGTGGGCGAGAAGATGATCAACAGCGCCACCCGCAGCGCCACCTCCACCCTCACCCGCAGTATCCTCGGCAACCTGTTGAAATAGTTTCTGGCGGCTAACTGTCAGTTATTCAGTGCGTTACATGTTAAGGGGTGCAAAATTTTTTGCACCCCTTAACATGTAAAACACTGTGCGTCAATGCGTTGGCCGCCAGCGCACTATAGGCCTTTGGCTTTCGCTTCGTCCCAGATGGCGTCCATCTCGGGGAGGGACATGTCGCTGAGGAGGCGGCCTTCGCGGATGGTCTTTTCTTCGAGATAGGTGAAGCGGCGGCGGAATTTTTCCGAGCTGCGGTTAAGGGCCGATTCGGGGTCTACGCCGTAGAGGCGGGCCGCATTGATTATGGTGAAAAGAAGGTCGCCGAATTCCATTTCCACTTTGGAAGGGTCTTCGGTGGCAATGGCATCGGCAGTTTCCGAGCACTCTTCCTGCACTTTCGCCCACACGTCTTCCTTCTTCTCCCAGTCGAAGCCGCAGCCGCGGGCCTTTTCCTGCATGGAAAGGGCCTTCAGGAGGGCTGGCATGGATTTGGGGATGCCGGACATCACGCGCTTGTTGCCGCCTTTTTCCTTGGCTTTCACCAGTTCCCAGGTGTCCGCGATTTCCTTTGCCGATGTGGCCTTGCCGGCATCGGGCCCAAACACGTGCGGGTGACGGAACTCCATCTTGTCGCACACTTTGTTGATGCTGTCGGCAATGTCGAATGCGCCTTCTTCCTGCCCCATGCGGGCATAGAACACCATGTGGTACAGCAGGTCCCCGATTTCCTTGGCGGTTCCCTGGCGGTCTCCCTCCATGATTGTGTCGCTTAACTCGTAAACCTCTTCCTCGGTGAGGCGGCGGATTGAATCGAATGTTTGCGCGGCATTCCACGGGCACTGCTCCCGCAGTTTGTCCATTATGTCCAGCAGCCTCTCGAACGCTGCCAGTTTCTCCTGTTTTGTATGCATAACGTTTGCAAAGATAGCAATAATAATGTATCTTTGTAAGTCAATGATAATTGATAATAACCAAATCACAGAATACCAATGAAGTTTTCACATTTTGTTTTGACACTTCTCGTGCCGGCGTTTTTATTATCGGTCGGCAATGGTGTCCGCCAGGAGCAGTTTTCATGGAACGGAATGCCCGTCCTCGCTCAGGATGAAGAAGTTCAGGCCGATACGGTTATCACAGACGAAGCCTGGATGGTTACAAAAACCATTGCAACCCTTGGCGGAAGTGCCACGGCTGCGCTGCTGGATGAAGCATCGGCTTATGGAATAATCCTTTCAGAGCAGAAAGAGCCGTTACTGGAAAACGGAACGGCCATCAATGCATCGTCAAATGACAATCAGAATCATTTCGAGGTTGTTGCCAAAAGGCTCGAAGAGGGAAAGGTCTATTATTTCAGGGCCTACGTTTCAACCCCGGACAGCCTGTACCTCGGAGAGGTTAAAAAGCTCAGATCAAAAGACCTTCATGTGGAAACAGGTAAGCCCGTCTTCCATCATGATGTGGTGGAACTCAAGGGTAAACTCTCCGGGCTTTCCGCGGAAGAGCTGGAAAATGCAAAGGTGTTTTTCGTACGCAGGCCATCCATTGAGCCCCGTGTTGGAGCATATATTGACCTCAACACATTTGAGGTTCGTTCACAGAATAGGCTGATAGTTGTTTCCGCCAATTTGAATGAAGACGGTACTTTTACGGCAGAGTGCTCTCCAACCACTTTAAAGCATAATTTTTCTTATATAGCATGCGCTACGGTGAACGGGAAATCCTGCTTTGCCGATGGCGTATCTGCAAAATGGAACATGTGGGATGCCAATTTGGATGTAAAACCCGTGACCACTCCCACATCGGCAAAAATAACCGGATTGCTCACTCTTAACTATATATACGAGTGGAACGAGCAGATTGACTATTCGGGCGGCGGTGTTTATTTCAGCGCCGGAAAACTTACCATGGACCAGCTGCTCAAATTCGGAGAAAAAACCACGGTCAAGTGGAAGAAGAAGAGTTCCACGGAATGGTCTTTCGAATGGGCGGTGAATGCAATTCTGAAGAATACCGATTATTCGGTCGTGGTTTTTTATGTGGAGAATGGCAAGGAGTATTACAGCGAGGTGATGTCTTTCAACCCCGTGGATACATATGACAAGGATCGTCGCGAGGCCATCAACGAATTCCTGAACTATACCGTAGCAAAGTGGGAAGACAAGACTTCGCTCATCAGGAATGTCAACGGCCAGCCTGCAGTGCCTTATGTGGTTGAAGACGGCGAACTTTACGTCCTCACCAAGCACGAACACAACCTCAATGACGGCAAGGGTGTAAGCAGTGAGGAACTGTTCACTTCCGGGGACGATCCGGACATGTATCCCGGAGCCCTTGTCTGGGCAGACCAGCGTCTTGCAAACGGTGAGATTGCACCGGTAGCGGGCCTCGGAATCGGGAAGGTGGATGTTGTTTTGGATGTGGATGCCGGTGGCGAGGAGTATGTCAAGAATGCCGTGAATATGACATACGGAGACATAAAAGCCGCTGTGAGCGAACTGGTGCGGCAGTTTTATAAATCCCATTACCGCCAGCCCACAAGGCTCACCAGCGCAACCGGCGACTATTCGAGTACCGAAGAATTTGCGATGAAGGCCAACCTGGACGTTAAGTTCTCGGCAGAGTTCCATGCGTCGATGAATACCACAAACAAATCAATCAGTTTCACACACGTAAAAGACCAGTCGGAAATCTTTTACAACGTTATTGTTTATCCCCACGACAAAGATTACTCCTATCTGTTCGGCGCCGATGTAACGGTTGATAAACTGAAAAAGTTCTTCGCCGAACACAACAATACTCCCATCGCTTTCATAAGCCAGGTAAGCTACGGGCGCAGATTGTATATCATGGACGAATACAGCGCAAGAGATTTCACCCTGCATGCTTCTGCCAACGGCTCTTATTCGGGAGTAAGTGCCAAAGCTTCCACGGATATTACCAGGACCAGCAGGTCGCGCAGGCAAAGCGTGTATCTGCGCGGCGGAGACCCGGCAATCGGCCAGGGACTCATCGTGGATTCGGCCAATGTAGTGAAGGTGCTGAAGGAATATGTCGGTGGTGAAGGTGCGCTGGTTGTGAGCGAAAAGAACCAGGCCCTCCCCATGAGTTATGTTACCTCCTTTGTGGGATCCGGTGCGAAGTGCGTGAGGCGTACCACGGGTAGCTATGTGACATATGATTATCAGAGAGCTCTTCATTATGTTCACGTGAACTACAGGAACCGCTGCTCGCACATCGGCGTAAGTTCATCTCTGAAGATGCGTTTGGACTACCGTGTTTTCAAGGTGGATTCCAATGGTAATAAGATATACGTTTCCAAGCAGGATGGAGTTACGGACGGTTTCTATAGATGGGTTGAGTACAAGGACTGCTGGGGAGACAACAAGGGCTTCTATCTGAAACTGAAAGACGATCCGGAGCATCCTGAAAACAACGAGTATCTGGAAGGCCCTGTCCGCCTGCAGGTCCGTTACAAACCCGACACACAGGGCTGGACAAATGCTTTTATTACGAATATTTATCCTGACGAAAACGGCAATATCGACATTCAGATAAACGGCAAGTGCGGCTCCAGATTTACCGACAGCAACACTCCGTATCTTCACAGCAGTTCCGGTTCCAAACCCGTGGAAGGCAGGCTCTAGTCTCTGTTTTGTCATACCAAAAAAAATGCGTATCTTTGCGCCCTTATTATAAATAAGAGTTATGGCAGAGAATACGCTCCTGGAGAAATTTTTAAGCCTTCAGGAAAAATACAAGCAGCTGGAAGCATCGCTCGCTGACCCGGATGATATCACGGACATGAAGAAGTTCGTTCAGCTAAACAAGGCCTAC
>JAIKYR010000017.1 GCA_024682995.1 Bacteroidales bacterium
TATAAAAAATCATAAAATCGTTTTGTAACACTTAAAGCACTATTTTTGCCGCCGTTTTAAAGTCACAATTCTTATAACGAAGACATACGTAAAATATGAAAATACTTTTTGTAATTGAAACCATAGACAACCAAAATGGGACAAGTGTTTCTGCCAGGCGGTTCGCTTCAGAATTGAGAAGCCGCGGACATGAGGTGAAATTTCTCACAACCGGAATACCGGACTCCAACCGTTTTGTAGTCCCGGAATTGCACCTTCCATTGGTCAACGGACTGGTCAAACGGCATGGCTTTCAGTATTCTAAAGTGGATAAAGATGTCATTCGTGAAGCGTTGGAGTGGTGTGACATAGCGCATTGTTTCATGCCTTTTGGATTGGAGGTGGCGACGAAGCGGATGGCCGACAAGATGGGGAAGCCTTGTACAGCGGCCTTTCATGTGCAACCGGAAAATGTGACGGCTACCTTCCACATGCAAAATATAAAGTGGCTAAACACACTGATATACAATTGCTTCAACCGATATTTCTTTAGGCTTTTCCGTCATATTCACTGTCCGAGCCGATTTATAACCGACTATCTGGTCCAACTCGGATACACATCTGAAATGCACGTTATCAGCAATGGCTGTCCTCCGCAATTCGAATGGCACAAATGCGACAAACCCTCCTGGTGTGCCGACAAGTTCGTGGTGCTGATGGTGGGCCGTCTGTCGCCGGAAAAACATCAGGACATCATTCTGGAGGCTGTCCGACATTCGGCGTACGAATCTAAAATACAAGTGATTCTGGTGGGAACAGGTCTGAGTGAGAAAAAATTCCGCAGGAAAGGGAAAAAACTTTCCAATCCGCCCCGCATCGGCTACATGTCCGACCGGCAACTGATGAATGCATTAGGATATGCGGACCTGTATGTGCATGCGAGTGAAGTGGAATTGGAATCCCTTTCGTGCTTGGAGGCAATGGGGTCCGGGCTGGTGCCGCTTATTTCAAGCAGTTCGCAGAGCGCAACGCCCCAGTTCGCCTTAGACAGCCGCAGCCTGTTCACGCCCGGCAAGCCGCGTATTCTGGCGCAAAAAATCGATTATTGGATTGAACATCCGGACGCCAGAAAAGAAATGGAAAGAAAATACGCCGAACTTGCCAAGCAATACAGTATAACAGAATCTGTGGCGAATTTCGAGAAAATGCTGATGGAGGAAATTGCGGATCATGAGAAAACCATCCAGAAGAAATAGATGCAGACTGATTATCCTGCTCCTGATGTTCCACGCACTCACGGACGCGCAACCAACCGAATCCAGTTCTCCCATATATAATGAAGACGGGTCTGTGACATTTGTCCTCAAAAGGCCGGAGAGCCGTCATGTACGCATCTATTGCGATTGCGCATTGCGGAACAAGAAATACAAAGTGAACAGGGAAAACCTGCACTCGGCGCGCATGCACCCTGACCCAAGCGGTCGTTTCACCTACACCACGCCTCCACTCGCACCGGAAGTCTATACCTATCGTTTCCAATCACACGGGCAAAAGCTGATAGACCCCGGCAATGCAGACTCCATCCGGATCTCGAACGGGAAACGAAGTGTGTTCATCATTCCCAGTTCCGCCTTGTCGGACTTGTGCCACACCGACTCGTTGGCCGGAAAGACAGAAGCGTGCGAGTTTTGGGATTCCGCCTGCGGGAAGACACGCCGCATCCTACTATATCTGCCACCTGACTATGACAACACTGAGCAAACATATCCCGTACTATATCTGTTGCACGGCGTTGACGGCAATGAAATGGCTTGGCACGACCGCGGACGAGCGGTGCAGATGGCAGACAACCTGATACGGCAAGGCAAAGCCACACCGATGATTATCGTGATGCCTGACGCCAACCCCGAAAAACTTATCGGTCAGAACGAAAGTGTGGGGATGATGCGGAATCTGCTCCTTTACCATTCCTGGTTTCACCACGACTTCGAGCAAATATTCCCACAACTGGACAGTTCATTATCCACCCGTTACCGTATATCCTCCGACATGAACATGCGAGCGGTGGCCGGTTTATCGGCGGGGGCTTCCCAGTCAGCCACACTTGCCAACATGTACGAGGACAATTTCAAATATGTGGGGTTATTTTCTACGATTGTGCATCGCAAGCAACAGCCAAGCCATCGGAACACCATCTATTGGATTGGAACCGGCAAACGGGACATATTCCATCCACAGAGCAGGCGTTTTGTCCGGAAAATACATCATCAACAAATCCCATACTTTTATTATGAAACTCCAGGGGGCCATGTATGGCGCAATTGGAGACTGTATCTTACTGAATTTCTGCCATTTATATTTAACGACATTGAAAACACTTCCAATAATGGAGTTAAGGGGAATATGGAACTGCCGTAATTGGACGCACAGACACCATCACATCGCCTTCTCTTAATCGTGCACACAGCGGACCGAATGTCCGTAATGTGATTGTCTTGTATTAAATGGATTTGGAGAGGCTCCACCCATAGTCAGGGAGAAGACTTGACCTTGATTCTGTTGCATGTTAGGAGTCCAAAAATGAGCAGCTCCCCAGAAATCACCATAAGAACCGTAGTAACACCCTGCCGGCATCGCACTAAAACCGGTGGCATTATTCGCGGAGGGATTATTACCCACGCTGCAGGTATTGGGCGATGTTCCCCATCCTTCCGTGGAGGCCAACGCTTTGGCAATATAATTAGAATTATTATTACACCAATATTGACTCTGGCTCCCAACATAGTTTGTAAGATCAAACCATTCATTTATATCGGGCAAATGCCAACGGACAGGACAAATATTCCGATTCGGCATACCGGATGCGGTTACCCCCACCGCTGCCGTCCTATTGTACAACAACCCGTATAGTGGCACAGTGGTGGCATCGTTGTGCGGATAGTACCAATAAGCCACATCCACAGACGTTGAGCTTCCCTGTTGGATGGGTGTGCCGTCGGAATAGTGCGTCGTGCGCAGATTCTCTTTCATCCAGCATTGGGTTCCAAGCTGCAATGTGGTGTATGTGTTTCCGTCAATATCAACAACCAAATCCATTCCGCAATGAAAGGCGGGCCAGGTGGTGAAACTCACAGTGTCGCCATACGCTGTGCCCATTATGTTCACTGCGTATGCCCGTACGTAGTACCGGGTTCCGGGTGTCAGCCCCGTGAGATAGCTGGTGAAACTTCCCAAACTGTCACCCTCTGTTGTGTGGTTGTCGCTGACAGTAGGATTAGGCGAGGTGCTCCAACACAAGCCGCGGGCCGTTACAGGGGCGCCGCCACCGGATATCACACGGCCGCCTCCTGTCGCTGTAGTGTCCGTAAATTCCACAATGGCATTCGTAAGCACTTCCGGCAGAAAGCACTGCGCTTCCGAGAAATGCAGTGTGCACGTGATATGAAAAAGTTGTGTCACAACATGCCGGCTCTCCGCCTCCGCACCGCATATATCGGCATAGCCCACATACTCCATCGTGTCGCCATGATTGTACGGATTGGTGTTGACGGATTTCAACATATAGTCGATGTCCGGACCAGCACCCAAGTAATCTATGTTATCGGATCCCGCCCCTCGGTTGCAGACCATTTTGACGGAGCCGCTTTGGCCGTTCTGACGTGCGGTCATCACGTATGTGCCCGCCGACGAGAGGGTGACGCGGAAGCAGTGGACCCCCCGTTGCAGTGACATCTCCTGAGAAGACACCAACCTCCCACGCAAGTCCGTCATCTCCAACTGTACCGGGCCGTCTTCCGGCACTGCCAAACACACCTCCGTAGTACCGTCGCATGGATTTGGTTTGTTTTGCAACACAACTACCCTGCTGACTTTCCCATAATCGTCAATTCCTGTTCCAAGTTGCATCGTCAGCGCAGTGTCGGGCCAGAAAATGGTTTCCTGCCAGTTTTTACTTAAGTTCGTGATTGTCACACGATTCAGCCGAACAGGATAGGCATTCGTGTCTTGGGCCGTGAAGGAGATGGTAACGGTTTGGGACGACGCGGCAATGCTCACAAACAAAAGAAGCAAAGAAAGAATCTGCCTTTTCATTTTATATCATTATAAGAATTGGTGCAAAGATAATCTATTTTATAAAAAACAACGGTCTGGTTAAAAAAAGTTTTTTTTATTATCTTTGCGCTCGTAAAATGACTAATAACTTGGTGGCATGAAATACGCCATCGCTCTGAAATACCTGAAATGATAGAGGACTATTCATCTTTTGGCCCTGCGTATCGGAACTTCAAGGTTCGCGAAGGAGTGTATGTCCCCGAACCAGCAGAGGAATTCTCGGGAGACAATCCTTTCACAAGGATGGCCCCCATACGCGGGAAACTCAAGGACATAAAATTCGACGGGACGTACCCGTATCTTGACAAATCCCTGAAATTCAAAATCTGGCACTTTCTCATTTACCTTACACTATGGATTGCGGCTTTCCCGTTAAACCGTATCCGCTATGGCCTCCGGATCGAAGGCCGTGAGAAGATCCGCCAAAACCGCAAACTCTTCGCCAACGGCATGATGACCGTTTGCAACCACGTGCACCGATGGGACATGATTAGCGTGTTGCAGGCAATGCGTTACCGCCATGCATGGATTCCCATGTACGCCCAGCCTTTCCGGGGCAAAGATGGATTTCTTATGAAAAACATCGGAGGCATCGCCATTCCAGAGGAACGCAGCGGACTGAGAGCATTTGACAAGGCACTGGACGAGCTGCACGCCAGGAAACAGTGGATACACATATTCCCTGAAAGTTGCAGTTGGAAATTCTATTCTCCGCTAAGACCCTTCAAGACAGGCGCTTTCAACATGGCCTACAAGTATGCTCTCCCGATTATTCCAATGGTAATCTCCTTCAGACCCCGTACCGGATGGCGCAGATTCTTCTGCCAAGGCGAACCTTTGGTCACCATCCATGTGGGCGACCCCATCATCCCTGACCTCACCACATCCCGCAAAGAAGAAACGGCACGTATGCGCGACCTCGCCCATAAGACTATGCTTGACATGGCCGGTATAGTCTCCAATCCGTGGCCATCCAGTATTGATTGACATTCTCTATCCTTATGAAAAAAATAATAGATCCCGTACCAGTAGAACTGCTCAAGGCAGAACTTACCAAATCCAAGAAGCTGGAAGACACCAACAAGGGGCACAACGAGCTTTACATCGTCACCTGGCAGGACTCCCCCAATGTTGTCACTGAAATCGGCCGACTGCGTGAGCTGACCTTCCGCGAGGCCGGCGGTTCCACGGGCAAAGACATAGACCTGGATGAATACGACAAGATGGAGAATCCCTACAAACAGCTGATTGTCTGGGATCCGGACAACGAGGTGATAATCGGAGGGTATCGTTTCCTCTTCGGTTCCGATGCGACATTTGACGAGAAAGGTCAGCCTATAATGGCAAGTGCCCACCAGTTCCATTTCTCCCAGAAATTCATCGACGAATACCTGCCACATGTCCTGGAGCTTGGCCGCAATTTTGTGGCTCCGGAGTACCAAAGTTCCAAGAATGGTGCAAAATCCATATTCGCCTTCGACAACCTTTGGGATGGCCTCGTGGCCATTATCATGAAATACCCCAGACTGCTCTATTTCTTTGGGAAAATAACCCTGTATCCTTCATACGACCATATCGCCAAAGACTTGATTTACCATTTCCTCTGGAAGCATTTCGGAGACAAGGAGAAGCTTATCCGCCCATGGGACGACCAGGCGATAATGCCGGACTCCGACCCCGAACTGATGGATCTGATTGTGAACAAGGACGACCTGCTGGAAGACTACAAACTGCTTAAGGCGGCGGCCCGAATGAGGGGTGTGAACGTTCCGCCGAACATGACGGCCTATATCTCCATCACCTCGCAGATGCTCATGTTCGGCACAGCGGTGAACCGTCTGATGCACAACATCGAAGACACGGCTGTACTTATTCCGTTCGATGAAATCTACCATGATAAGAAGAGCCGCCACATAGGAACCTATCTTCGTTTTCATCAATTAAAAAGGCGCAAAAAAGAGATTCTGGAAACTCCCATGGACGAAAACGAGATGATTGAGGAGTGGTTGGTCAAACGGAACAGCAAGGTACGGCGACTGCTCAAGAAAGTCGGCCGGAAGATTTAGTGCAACCACATCGGGAGACCCGCACATTATGTTCTCATATTTCTGCAAATTGTTTCATCAAAAAAAAATACAATGAAAAAGATCCACACCATTCTACTGCCGTGCCTCGCCATCGTGTGCGCGGTGCTTCTGCTGACCGCCTGCAACAGCAAGAGCAACACTTTCAAGGAGAACCCCGACATGGAATACCGCACGTTAGGCAGCACAGGCCTGCGCGTGGGGGTCATCGGCCTCGGCTGCGGCGGCTTCGACGAGATCGACTCCGCCACCTCCCGCGAGCTGGTCACCGCCGCCCTTGACCGCGGCATGAACTGCATGGACCTGTACGACGCCAACCCGAAGGTGCGCAGCAACATCGGCTACGGCCTCGGCGACCGCCGCAAGGAGATGATTATTCAGGGCCACATCGGCTGCTGGTGGAACGGAGACAGCTACGAGCGCACCCGCGACGTGGACAAGTGCAAGAAAGGCTTCGAAGACCTGCTCACACGCTTGAACACCGACTACATCGACATCGGCATGATGCACATCTTTGACAAGATGGAAGACTGGGAGGCTGTACAAGGCAGTGATTATCTGAAATATGTAAAAGACCTGAAAGCGCAGGGCAAAATCAAGCACATCGGTGTGAGCAGCCACAACGCCGAGGTAGCCCTCGCCATTGCCAAAAGCGGGCTGGTGGAGGTTATCATGTTCAGCCTCAACCCCGCCTTCGACCGTGTGCTGTCGGGAAAAAGCCCGTGGGATCCGGAAACATTCAACAACATGCTGCCCGGCATCGACCCCGTGCGTGTGGAACTGTACGACTACTGCGCACAGCACAACATCGCCATCACGGTCATGAAAGCCTACGGTGGCGGCGACCGTCTGTTGGATGCGGAGAAGTCGCCGCTGAAGGTAGCCCTCACCCGCGACCAGTGCGTGGCCTACGCTTTAGCAAAACCCTGTGTAACAGTAAGTTTCTGCAGCGCTGACAACGCCAGCAAGTTGGACGAATACCTGCATTATCTGAAAGCCACCGATGAGGAGAAGGACTACAATGCCGTGCTGAACCGTCAAACGGCGCAGGCGGAGGCTGGCACGGGCGGCTGCACCTACTGCAAGCACTGCGCCCCCTGTCCGGTGGGTATTGACATCGCCAAGGTGAACGAACTCTACGACGAGGCTCAAAAAGACGGTCTTTCCGCCCAGTTAGCTGCGGAGTACAAGCAATTGGCACATCACGCGGGCGAGTGTGTGGAATGCGGCGCGTGCGAGGAGCGCTGCCCTTTCGGTGTGCCCGTACGCGAGCGCATGAAACAGGCGGAAGCCCTGTTCGGGTATTAGAAAAAATGCTTACCTTTGCAACGTCAAACGTGCGATGAAACCTTGATGGGGCTCAGACGGGAGGCACACATGAAAAGGCGTTGCAATCCGACTCCCACGCCTTTTGTGGTCTTTAGGTTTTACAGTCTAAACTAATCTGCATCGGGAGTCTGCAGGTTATAAATTTTGAGATTATAAAATGAAAAAGTTTGTATTCATTATCGCAATGGCCCTGCTGTTTTTCCATTGTGATGCACAAAAATCGTATGGACTGTTGGTCGGGTATTCTCCTTGGGGGGCAGAGCGTTTGCCGTGCACTACTACTATTGACACATTCTTCTGTTATAACACCTATAAAGGGCACTATTCGTTTGGGAAACCGGTTCTAAAACTTGCATTTCAGGTACGCAACGAAATCAGCACCCACTTGTTGGAAGTTTCCTTTTCCTCCATTAACACACACAGGATAGAAGACCCGTATCCTATCAATTACAAATTGAACCAACTGGGATTGGTTTGGCACCCTGGCTGGACCATAATGCCCAAGCGCCGCGTCCAGATCCCGATATTCCTGGGCTTCGGACTGAACTATTATTTTGGTGGAAAGGGGTATGGGGTCCAAATTCCAAACCGCCTCTATTTCGACCTCAGCGCCATGGCGCATGTCAATGTGTATATCGTTAATTGGCTGGCTCTCTATGCAGGCTATTCCGCACATTTAGGGTTGAGCGGCAAAAGGATAGACAAGACAGCGACAATTGACACTGAATTCCGTCATTACCCCGAAATTGGCGTTTTGTTTAATTTTTAGCTTTTTGATAACTAATAAAAAAATCATTGCCGCAAAAAAAACTTTAAATATCTTAAAGAATGGGAATAATCTGATAAAAACTGTACTTTTTTTTCGGAGAATGATGAAAAAAAACTTACTTTTGCAGCGTCAAATGTGCGATGAAATCTTGACGGTTTGCAAACGTGAGGATACACCTGAAAAAGCGTTAAAATCCGACCCCCACGCTCTTTTCATGTGGTTATTTTAGACACTATCAAAACTGTCCTGCATCGGGAGTCTGCAGGATGCTGTTGCTAATTTTTATAGAATGAAGAAATTTGTATTCATTTCAGTATTATCGTTACTGTTTTTCTTTTCTAACGCACAGAATCATGGCGTTTCCCTTAGCTATGCCCCATGGGGATATGAACGAATTAGAACTCACGCCACTGTATCCGGCGTGGATGAACCTCAAGAGGTTATTTTGAAGGGATACCATTCTTTTCTCAAACCGGTTTTGAAATTCGACTTCGAGACACATTGGGGTTCAACTATCCATCTGATTGAAGCCGCCTATTCCACAGCAGATCTTACAGGACAGTTCACTATTAATACAACAGATACAACCAGTTTTAGCTTCTCTGCCACGTACAATGTGAAACAGTTGGGCATATACTGGCATCCCGGCTTTGTCATCATGCCCCAACGACGTGTCCAGATTCCTGTGTTTGCCGGAATGGGATTTAACTATTATTTCAGCGATGTACGTTTATTTATGTTTGATTTGAGCCTCATGGCACAAGTTAGGGTGTATCTTATCAACCAGTTGGCTTTGTTTGGAGCATATTCGATGCATTATGGTTTCACCAAGCAGTCAAGCGGATTCAAACATTTCCCGGAAATAGGTCTTATATACGAGTTTTAACCCCCTGAAAAAAACAATAGCATCATGAAAAAAATTCTCGTTTTAGGCTTGCTAGTTGTATTGTCAAGCATATCATTGGCACAAAAGGTCAGCTATCCTGCACTGGTGCAACAAGCCTTGGCCAACGGGCGGGGTAATCTGGGGAAAGGGTATTATATGTTTCGTCCACAAGGAAATGTCGTGCCCCATGACGAGTTTCGCGAATATATGTTGAGAAACCGCTACTTCCTTATTCAAGGCAGCAACTGGGCTGTTGGAAGCCACGTGCGGTTCGGGAACACAGTCAAGACGGTCCTTTCCGCGGATTTCCTGCCTGAAAGCGAGATAGGATATTTTTTGGCGGGAATGAGAACCCCTGACGCGAAAAAAGGGAAAGCTTATCTGTTCCCGGGATCCAATTCTTCGAATGCGATGGATGTGGAATGGGACGGCGAACTGTCCAACGGCTATATTGAAGGATATGGTTCAGGAGTTGTCTCGCTTGGGAATCGCCAGTATTATCTGTTCTCCGGCAGATTTCACAACGGCATCGTCAATGGCAATCTCACGATAACCCAAGCCACAGTAAGAATCACGGATCGCAATGCCATTCTCGATTGCGTGTTCTTCCCTGCTGAGACAAAAAAGGTGACAAAGGCATCCTATTATGTGGGGGATTTCATCAATGGATTTGCCCCTTACTCCCAAAACAACAAGTGGGGTTTTGTTGACCAGTATGGCAATCTTGTGGTCAAACCCATTTATGGAAGTATTGTATCCTCATTTAACTCTGAAGGATACGCCGTTGTACTAAACAACAAGAAAGAAGAGATAAAGGTAAATAAATATGGGACGGAGATGGGTTATTCCGACCATCAGGCGGCGATTTACGAAGAGCAGCGTCTGGCTGCCGAGCGAGAGGCAGCACGCATAGCTGAGGAGAAACGTCAGGCTGAAAGGAAAGCGGCGGAAATCAAGAAATACATGGCCGCCAAGGAGTACTATAGAAGCTTCAACAACACCGATTTCAAAACCGCATACGAGGAATACATGAAAGAGTATCCCAACGACATGCCCGTACACCGCATTGACCTGGAAAAGATGAAAAGTAACTTGCCTTCCCGCGAGAGCAGAATTGCAAAAGGAATGGATATGAGCAAGTGGCATGAGGGAGACCAAATCTGCGTAAGCCATGATAACGGTCTTCTTTACGGTATTGTGGAAAGACTTAACAACGAGCGCACTGCCGCACAGGTGAGGATTATTTCCGGACCAAGCGGATACTATGAAAGCCAGGCCTTGAAACATGGCAGCACAATTTGGATCCAGAAAAACAAAGGCTGGCATATAGCCCTTGATGAAGAAATCGAATATGCCAACGAAAGCAATGGCATTTACAAACCGATAGAAGAGCGAGACACGAGATTATGCGGTTCATGTGCAGGAAAAGGATATACCATTTGCAGCAGTTGCAAAGGAAGTGGCTGGAATTATAATGATCGCAGATGTTCCAGCTGCGACGGTCTTGGTAAAAAATATTGTTATTCTTGCGATGGTACCGGGGTAAAGAAATAATGTTTTGACATAACCCAAAGATCTTTCCAAAACTTATATGTGGGGCGGAAATTAAAATTTCCGCCTTTTTTCATATTTTCCACGGTCTTCGTAAGGGCTCTCCGCCCATTGTTCATAAATCGGTAATAAATTCTTCCCTCCGTCAGAGGCGACTACAAGCAAAAATCGTATTATTGCACCCGTTAAGCCAAAACAGCGAAACTATTTGTTAAATCACTAATACACAAAAGCTTATGGGCGGTTTTTTCGGTGTTGTCTCTAACGGACCTTGCAATCCCGACCTTTTTTATGGCATTGACTACCATTCCCACCTCGGCACGAAACGCGCCGGTATGGTAACGCTTGAGGAGAATCTCTTCCATCGTTCCATCCACAACATACAGAACTCCTACTTCCGCACCAAATTCGGCGAAGATCTGGAAAAATTCAAGGGCAACCTTGGCATTGGGGTCATCAGCGACACCGATGCGCAACCTATCGTGGTAAACTCCCATCTAGGGCGCTTTGCTATTGTTACCGTGGCGAAAATCAACAATATAGCCGAGTTGGAACAGGAGTGCCTGGATAAGAACCAGCAGTTCACCGAGCTCAGCTCCGGCACCACCAACCCCACCGAGCTCATCGCCCTGATGATCACGCAAGGCAAGACCTTCGTGGACGGCATCCAGAACGTGTACCGCAAAGTGAAGGGCTCCTGCTCCATGCTGATCCTGACCAACGACGGCATTATCGCCGCCCGCGACCACTACGGACGCACACCCATCGTCATCGGCAAGAAGAGCTCCGGCTACGCGCTCGCCTTCGACAGCCACAGCTTCGCCAACCTCGACTACGCCATCGAACGCTTTGTGGGTCCTGGCGAGATTGTCAAGGTGACCGCCAACGGATACGAGCAGCTGCTGACTCCCAACGAGAAGATGCAGATATGTTCTTTCCTGTGGATTTACTACGGGTATCCATCCGCCGAATATGAGGGTGTGAATGTGGAAAACACGCGATATATGTACGGCTACGAGATGGGTCGCGAGGACGATGTGGAGGCCGATTTCGTGTCCGCCATCCCCGACTCCGGCATCGGTATGGCCTTAGGCTACGCCATGGGCAAGCAAATACCCTACCGCCGGGGCATCATCAAATACACACCCACCTGGTCAAGGAGCTTTATGCCCGTCAATCAGGAGACCCGCGAACATGTGGCCCGCATGAAGCTGCTGCCCAACACGAAAATCCTGGAGGGCCAGCGCATCGTCTTCTGCGACGACTCCATCGTGCGCGGCACGCAGTTGCGCGACAACGTACGCAAGCTCTACGAATACGGGGCTAAGGAGGTCCACATCCGCATCAGCTGCCCGCCCCTACTCTACGGCTGCCATTTCCTGAACTTCTCCGCCTCCAAAACGGAGCTGGAGCTGATCACCCGCCGTGTGGTGGAGGAGCTGGAAGGCGACAGCACCAAGAACCTGCACCTCTACTGCGACGACACCACGCCGCAATATGCCCGTATGGTGGAATGCATCCGCCAACACCTTGGTGTGGATACACTGAAATTCAATAAATTATCTACCATATCCAAAGCGCTCGGTATTCCTAAGGAGCGCATCTGCACCCATTGTTTCGATGGGTCCAGTTTTGGTCAGTAGTCGCTAACGCTTCACCACCTTACGCACACACTCGGAGCCGTCGGCACGCACCACTTTCAGCAGCAACACACCCGCTGGCAGTTGCGCAATGGATAGTGTGTTCTGCTCTTGGGCACAATTCTCCACCAAGAGAAGTTGACCTGTAATACTATATATTTCCACACGCTGCAAATCAGAACCCGAAACGCTGATCCGGTCGGATGCCGGATTGGGATACACGCGCACATCCTCCGCCAGCGTCACATCCTGAACGCCGCTATTGAAGAAATGGACATGGAATGTCAGGTAGCTACCATACTCTTGTATGTCGGTGATTTCAAAGCTATTCTCCGGCGTGCCATCGGTCAGATAGGGATATGGGTTCGTGGTCGGGCCGAAGGAGGTGCGACCTTCCGCCGCACAGAAATGCGCCATATACAGGTTGCCGTTCACCGTGTCGCAGTTGCTGCCGGGACGGAAAATCCAATACTGGTGCGCCTGATGGTCATAATCGAAAAAGGCGTTGGCAAACAGGCCCTGATAGTTCAGCGTGACTGTGTCGTTCCAACGTCCAACAATCAGCCCCGTACCGGGAATGCCCCCATCGAACAGGTCGGCCTGATTACGATACTCAAACGTGAACCACTGGGTAGGATCAATGGCGGAACGGATGTAGTAGCAACTCTGCGTAGGAGAGGAGGCATTGCTCAACAAGGTGTAATCCCCATCCTCCGTAATCTCCACGGGATCATCCGCCACCTTCAAGATCTTGGATTTGAACATCATATTGGTATGGTTCGGCGCATAGTTGTAACACATCATATCCCAATAGCCCGCAGGGTCAACGTCCGAATAGTTCGTATAATGGTACAAGTCGGGCATATTGAGCGAATGGCCCATCTCGTGCCGGAACACATTAGCGGAAAAAAGTGAAGGTGATGCGCCCTCGAACTCGAAATTGAACGTATTGGGTTTCATTCCGTTGATGCGAACCGGATAATCAATGGAATCGTGAGGGAAAAATTCCATGTGCGGCCATAGGATTGTTGCCCAAGGACCGGTTCCACCTTTGACAATAAAGCTGATGTTATCGATATAGCCGTCACCATCGCCGTCCAAGGTCACGTAGGTGTCCACCAGACCGTGGGAGTTCACATAGCTCATCGCGGAGGCCAGCAATTGTGCCTCGCGCATGGATATGCCTACAAAGGGATTCTGACCGTGGTAGCCATCCGGATTGGTGGGGCTGTAAGGTTCGTAATAGCCACGAGGATGCGCGTCCATATACGATACAATATGATTCCCATACACTTGGTTAGCATATTTTGTGACGTATCTTATCTTGCCGTATGACATTGTTTCAAAGAAATTATACACGCTCAAAAAGCCCGGCGTCTTTCCATTGAACATAGTGTCAATCTGAGCAAAATCATGAGTTATCTCCTCATCATCGGCGAAGCGGATGAAAATCACCAAGTTGGTAAGCTCCGACCGGTTGCTGTCCACCATCCAGAAATCAATATCCGTGCGGAATTGTGCCGGAAACTGCATAGCACCCAAGGTGTTGGAGGCGTTGATGTCAATGGAATCGGAACTGCGATACATCATCACGTAATAGCTGCCCACAGGCAGATCGACAGTGTTTTGGAAGGCGTATTGCAGCGTGTCGCCGGCGGCAATGGTGAGATGCTGCACATCCAGCCATTTCACAAACTGCTGGCTGAGGTTCTCAATAATAGCCAGGCCCACAAAAAAGTCGTCAGTAGTGTCACCAACATTCACCATCCGGTTGTGTCCGCCCAACACACCACCCTTCTGCACGCGGTCGGTGTCAAGGGAGGTTGTCTGCAGCAGGTCCGTAAACGGCGGATTACCGGTGGTAGCAGGGACAAGACCAAACGTTGCATTTTCATCGTGCGAGAAATTATAGTAGTAGGGAGTCAACGCCTCAATGGCAAAGTAAGCATCGTAAGAACCACCCCACCCCCAGTTCACATGAAAGTAGTCATCGTTGTCGTAACCGTCGATGATGAAGGCGTGTGCGCCGGAGTACGTGCCATTGACCGGATCATAGTACGAGCTTCCGCTGTAGAGGACGGGAATCTGGTTGTCTAGGTCATTTTTGATCAGATTTTTCCATTGTGCATCTGTATAATTAGCCCTTTCACAAAGGGTTGCACTGTTCGAATAGCCGAAGAAGCGGGTGGCGCCATAATACTGCGACGACATCAAGGCGGCACTGCTGCCATTGCAGTCGCTATTGTATCTCATGTTCACAGCAACACCGCAATGGTAAAGCAGGGTGGCCACCGCTGTGCGCTCCATCTGCGAGCTACTGTCGGTAAGGCGAATGGGCATGTGGGCCCAGTCATACGTAGTGGCACCGAAATTAGCTGACAGTGTGTCATAATGCCAACAGGAATAGGATCCTTCCAAGGAGTAGGCGTGAGAGCCCCGGCCTTGCAGCGGCCACTGCCAGTAGCGCATCACCTGCCCTAAGGCTAATGCCACACATCCCACAGCGGGATGACCTCCATACTGGGGCAATGAAGTATCCACCGGACAGAGAGCGTTGTAGCCGTTTCCATTCGGGGAAGTCTGATTCCATTGGGTGGCGATAAGCGGGCTCACAGCACGGTCGTTCCGGGTAGGATGATAGTCGTATGCCTCAGCCCCGTCGGCCAAATCGGAAAGCTGCCCTTCATATCGGGAGAGCCATGCCGTGAGCGCTTCGGGCATTTCGGGAGACTCAAAGCTTCCGGTCTCGGAGTAGGCCAGCACGGGACGCGTGCGGTCGTCGCCGCTCACCACCACAAATCCACCACCCTCCACATTGAACACGAAGAGGTGTGCAAACGCAGTATTTACTCTATATACCTGGTTATTAGTTTTTTCCGAATGGCGGGTACGCACAAACTCCTTGGCCACATTTCTGGCGGAAAGGGAATCCACCGGCGCGGCAAAGGTTATCATCGGGCAAACACACAAGAGAATGGCGATAATCGGAATGTAAAAATTTCTCATAGTATCTTAAAATTGGGGTGCAAAAATAGGAAAAATGTCGCATACATTCCTTTCTTTCTGAGAGTTGTTGTATTATTTCGCTTCGATTAAAAAACTTCCTTTTCATTTATATATAAAAACAAACACGTTCCGAATTCTCACTGTGTGCCACAACACCATCTGCCGGAGTCCGATGGCCGAATTTGTGCTGAAGCAGAAGGTAACGGAACGGGGCTTTCCGCGCAGTTTGAGATCACCTCCGCCGCCACAAGCCGGGAGGAGATCGGCAATCCCGTATATCCGCCCGCCCGCAGGATATTACAGGCGCACGGGATCTCCTGTGCAGGCAAGACCGCCCGACAGATGACGCACACCGACTACGACTATTATGATTTCATCATTGCGATGGACCGGAACAACCTGCGGAACATGCAGCGGATTGTAGGACCGGATGTGGACGGCAAGATTTCATTGATGATGGACTACACCAGCACGCCGCGCGACGTGGCCGACCCCTGGTACACAGGCAACTTCCAAGCCACCTGGGATGATGTTCAAGAGGGCTGTGAGGGACTGCTAAACGAGATTCTAGGTCATTACTGATGGCTTGCGGGGATCTGTGGAGAAGAAAGGTGCAGGTATTACATGATTTGAGTGAACTTCGTGATTACGCTATAGGATTTCTATTAAAATATTCACCAAACCTCCAGCAAAATTGTGCCTTCGGATTGGCAAGGCAAAGATAGGGGAAAATCAGATTTACAACTCTTCTCTTGAACGATTAAAAGAATTATGTATTTTTGCAGCTGCAAGTTTATTTCTTGCTGTAATATTTGAAAGGAGGCAAAATGAAGAATCCTATAATTAATGATTCCACTGCTACTCAAGACACAATGCTGAACATCCTAAAACGTGATATCCATGCCTTGCTGCCAGCGGGGACGAGTGTACTGCTATTCGGCTCCAGAGCTCGTGGAAGCCATCGGCTTGACTCCGACTGGGATGTGTTAGTTCTCCTGAATCGCAATGGACGTTCCGATTGGAAGGACTATGATACCATTGGTTATCCTTTGAACATGATCTTTTGGAAACACAATCAGAATGTGAATACTATTATCCAGACAAGAGAAGAATGGGACCAAAAGCATTTCACCCCTTTCTATAAAAACGTAATGGAAGACGCAATAGTTTTAATATGAGTTTGAACGACGAAGAAAAAAAAATGGTTATCGCCTATAGATTGGATAAGGCGAACAAAACCTTATACGAAGCCCAAAAGGTTATTGAATTAGGTCTTTGGGCAACAGCCGCCAACAGGTTGTACTATGCAGTATATTACGCTGTATCATCTTTATTAATTGCCAAAGGCTTGAACGCCAAGACCCATGAAGGTATCATTAGAATGTTCAACATGCATTTTATCAACACTGGGAAAATTGACATGGAACTTGGAAGACAATACAATAGGCTTTTCACTATGCGAATAACTGGCGATTATGGCGATTGCTTTGATTTGCAGGAAACGGATGTTAAGCCTCTGGTGGAACCTGCGTCGCAACTTATAACCAAAGTCATTTCTCTTGTTCATCAAGAAATCCAATAAGGTTATTTTGTACCTTTGCGGATTAAAAACGTAACGCATGGCAAAGAGCAAAACCCAATATTTCTGCAAGAACTGCGGGGCACAGTCGGCGCAATGGATCGGCCGATGCCCGTCGTGCGGCGAGTGGAACACCTTCGTGGAGGAGGTCGTGCAGCGGGAGGAGACACCTGCCAAAGGCCGCTCCACCGCCGTGATTGCCAAAAGCACGCCCAAGCTCATCGATGAGGTCTCGTTGCTGCAGCTGCCCCGTATCACCACATCCTTCGGCGAGTTCGACCGGGTGCTCGGCGGCGGCATCGTGGCCGGCTCCATCATCCTGCTGGGCGGCGAGCCCGGCATCGGCAAGTCCACGCTGCTGCTGCAGATGGCACTGCATATCCGCAACAGCAAAATCCTGTATGTCTCCGGAGAGGAGAGCGAAGCGCAGCTCAAAATGCGAGCCGCCCGCCTTTCTAACCAGCCGGCGCCCCACTGCTACGTGCTCACCGAAACCGACACATCACAGATATTCAAGCACATCGAAGAGCTAAAACCTGACATGGTCATTGCCGACTCTATCCAGACCATGCAGAGTAACCTGTTAGACTCCGCCGCCGGTTCCATCTCCCAGCTCAAGGAGTGCGCCGCCGAATTCCAGCATCTGGCCAAGACCAGCGGCATCCCTGTCTTCCTGATCGGGCATATCACCAAGGACGGAACGCTGGCGGGTCCCAAGATTCTGGAACACATCGTGGACACGGTGCTGCAATTCGAGGGCGACCAGCATTATGGTTACCGTATTGTTCGTTGCATCAAGAACCGCTTCGGATCCACCTCCGAGATGGGCATCTTCGAGATGACACAGACTGGCCTCAACGAGATCCTCAATCCCTCGGAGATACTGCTTTCGCAGCACGAAGAGGACTACAGCGGCCATGCGGTGGCCTCGATCATGGAGGGCAACCGGCCCATGATGATTGAGACACAAGCACTTGTAAGCTCCGCGGTCTATGGTATGCCACAGCGTTCCGCCACCGGCTACGACATCCGCCGCATGAACATGCTGTTGGCGGTGTTGGAAAAACGATGCCGTTTCAAACTGGGTGCCAAGGACGTGTTCCTCAACATCGCGGGCGGCGTGCGTGTGGATGACCCTGCCATCAACCTGGCCATCGTGGCGGCCATCCTCTCCTCGGCCACCGACATCGCCATCGACGCCAAGACCTGCTTCGCCGGCGAGATGGGCCTCAGCGGCGAGGTGCGCCCTGTGCCCCGTATCGCCCAGCGCATCGCCGAGGCCGACAAACTCGGCTTCCGACGGATGTTCATCTCCAAATACAACATGAAAGGCCTCAACCCCAAAGACTTCCAGCTGACAATCATCCCAATCGTCAAGGTGGAAGAGATGTTCCGTTTGCTATTCGAAGCCTAATTCAAATCCGAATCCCATGACAGAAGAAAACACTATTTGCAAAGAAGGCATCGTACGTGCTGTGCACGGCGAAAATATAGATATCGAGATCACCGTCAGCTCGGCATGCAGCGAGTGTCACGCCAAAAGCATCTGCATTCCCTCCGAACAACGACAGGAGTTTGTCACCGCTCGGGCCCTGTACGGGGAATCCTTCGAGATTGGCGAGCGCGTACACCTCGTCCTGAAACAGCGCGCGGGCTGGAAAGCCATCCTGATTGCCTACCTCATCCCATTCCTCGTCCTGATAGCGGCCCTGTTCGGCTCCTACGCCATCTTCCGCAATGAGCTGGCCAGCGTCATCGCCAGTCTTGTCTTCCTGGTGGCTTACTATTTTATATTAAAGCATTTCCGACACAAAATCGACAAGCAGTTCACCTTCTTTGTAACGAAACTGTCATAAACACCGGCAGATGGTCGGAGAAGCCGCCCACGTAACGCGGGCCGAGAAAGGTGCGGAAATTCTTCACCCCGCCATATTTTTCATCTGGCACTAACAGGAAATCATCCTGGAGGATATAGGCCTTTTGTCCCACGATGCTCATTCCATTCAGCCCGAGCAGCAACGTCCGGGAGACCACCATTTGGTCAAGGCACCCCCAGAAGTCCTCGTGCTTGTGCGAGCCTGCATTCGGTTCTTTTTCAAAGGCATACATCAAATTGAAAAGCGTATCCCACTTATTGTCGGGCGAATACCTGCGGGCGCGCAGATGCTGTTCCATACTCTCATCGGTGGGATAGTCGTTAAAATCCCCCATCAGGAGAATATGAGCCTGCGGGACGTTTGCCAGCAGGGAATCCACGCACGCGCGTGCCACGTCGGCACAGGCATTGCGCTTGGGCACGGTGGCGGCATAGCCTCCGTAGCGCGATGTCCAGTGGTTAACGATGACGTGCAAAGAATCGCCACCGGGAAAGCGCAGGCACACATACAGCAGGTCGCGGGTACGTGCCAGCGTGTCAAAAGGGAAGCGTACCGGCAGTTTTTGCTCCCGCAGCACGCTCACAAGGCTGTCGCGGTAGAGCAGCGCCACATCCACGCCACGGCGGTCGGGCGAGTCGTGATGCACATAACGGTAACCGAACTTCCGCAACGGCGAACGGTAGCACAAATCCTTGAGTACCTGCTCACATTCGATTTCGGCCAGCCCCACCACAGCCGGAGGATGCCCCCGTCCCATGGCGATCAGGACTTTCGCCACATTGCTTATTTTACGATAATATTTTGCATAGCTCCAATGATACGAACCCGTTGGCGTGAAAGCCTCGTCCGCCGTCAGGGAATCATCGGATGGGTGGAACAGATTCTCCACATTGTAGAAAGCCACCCTGTAAAGGGAATCCGTCTGCCCCGTCAGGAACATCTCCCACATCCCCAAACACAAACCCAACATAAACCACTTCTTCATCACATTCCTTTTTTCAGGGGACAAAGATACAACAAAGCACTATGGTTTGTCAAGACCAGAAGAATATTTTTAGGAAAATTTAACAAATATTCGTTAGTTCTTATTTGTTTTGACAAAAGAAAAATTTTATGGTTTTGTTTTGAGGATGCTTTCGTATTGTCCTTTTTCCTATCTTTACCGCCCGAAAAAGAAATTCCAACCCCCAAACACACTCCCAATTATGAAACACAATCTTTCCCTTTACCAATGGCTTCTAGCATTTCTCATTGCCAATTTCTCATTCCTGACTGCGTACCCGCAGGGTGAGTGGAAGTGGGCGCACAGCTGGACCGGCAGCGGCGGCTCATACACTCAGATTTTCAACCAAATAACCAATACAGCGTTTGACGAGGAGGGCAATATATACGTGTATGGCTCCATGGGCGGCAACCCCGAGATGGACGGGCAACACTTTCTCACTGATGTCCCTTCGGAGGTTTCGAACGGGGCCATCCCCACCATCTTGCTGGCCAAATTTGACACGTTGGGCAACATGCTCTGGTACAAGATAGTGAAGTGCAACCATAACTCGAATCCCGTATCCACCCCGCTTTGGATGGAAGTGCGGAACCGGAAGGTTTGTATTGCAGGAACATCCGCTTTTTGGGGTTCTATTTCGTATACCTCCTGGCTGTATTACATGGACACTCTGGTACGGAAATCGCAGCTTGATAGCATACCGGAGGCCGAGCAGAAACCTCCATATAAAATTGGCAGCCGTTGGACCTTTTTCGCGCAATTTGACTTGGATGGGAACCTGCTGGAGGACCATTTTGTGGAGGCATATTCAAGACAGAGGCAGATTAGCGGATCTCGTATTCAGGAGGCTTTATGTATTCATGAGATTGCGCCAGTTCATGTGGACAGCCACGGCAACACCTACGTTTATACATTTATAGAATATGGCGGAAGCGAGGATGCCCCCTATACAATAGTGGTGGATGGGGATACGAACAAAACATACGACATATACCTGCCTGGAACGGTGCAGCAAGGGTCGCCATTAAACTACCTGTTCAATGCAATGGTGTACAAATTCTCTCCGAATTGGGAACTGGTTTATGCAAAGCGTGTTGTGGACAAGACGGACGGTATTGTCGCATCCTGGGAGTATTTGGGAGACAGTATCAATCCGTATTACTATATATATTTGAAGGGGCTTTCCATTGACGAGGAGGATAATATGTATTTGTCTGGATATCTAACACTTCCCATGTATGATTATGAGACAGGCGGGCATCTGCACCAGTACCCCATCCACATCTGGTGGGACAGCACCCACTGCGCCACCATACAGGATATGAGTGGGGCATACCGTACGAACTTCATTATAAAATATGACACAAACGGTCGTGTGCGGTGGTGCAACCAGATATATACAAAGGGGAACTCTGTAGAAACACCCTATGCGAGGGCCGAGTGGCGGAGAAACTGTATCAACGATGACTATATATATATAATTGGAGATGCTGCCTATACTCCAAACAGTTATGCGAACATCTATTTTGATACTGAAAACGACAGTTTACGTCGATTTGTTCCTTGCGATTCTGGAATAGGTTTTTTCGTAAGGTATGACAAAAGAACTGGCCGTTATGTTTCTCATGGGATTGTACCTGCGGAAAACGTGTTGACTTGTTTGACTCCTGCCGTTATTCAAAATCGGGTTTTCATGCTTGCCTCATTTAATTACGAGAGCACTTGTATGTTCTCCGAATTGCGCAACGATGGTTATGTAATCAGAGTAGATACAATCAATACGTCTCAGCCAAAAATGCGAAAATCACAGGGGGTGATTGCAAATTCGGATGGGTCCCTGCTGTTGTCGCTGACATCGTTTTCACCGGTGACGTTTAGCGATAATGTTGTGGCCAATTGCAATCCGGGGTCGGATAACGCCGTGTTTGCGTTGTACAAGAATCCGGAATGGGCGAAACCCTTTGTGGGGATTGCCGGTTATGGGGAGAAAGCATTGGATCTGAGGCTGTGGCCGAACCCCGCAAACGGTATCATCTATGTGGAGGGCGGGCGGCCGCCCATGGACTACATCACCGTCACCGACCTGAACGGACGGACGCTTAAGAGAGAAACTGTCCGAAGCAGTTCTGCAACAATAGACATTTCGCGGCTGCCTGCCGGAACCTATATTCTGGAGGCGGTCAGCAATGGGGAGGTGTCGGTTGAGAAGTTTGTCAAAGCAAACGATTAATTTCCATGAAGACACGTGAAATTTTGTTTTTTCTTGTGTTATGGGTATTGCTGGTGACAACATTATGCGCCCAGCCAACCGATCGTGTTTCCAGGCAATGCAAAACAGTACCTCCTCCGACGTTTGTCAGGGGTTCTACGGAGGTATGCTTCGGCAACAGTATTCTGCTCGAAGCCACTCCAACCAACGAACGCTACTATCTGAGTTGGGAACCGCTTGACACAAACAGTACCTTCCCTGCATTTGCCGAAGGCAACAGGGTGACGTTCAGCTACGATTACAAGGCTATAAACGGAATTGCCGTGCGTCAGATTGACAAGGTGACAGGCTGCCGCTCCGAGGCCTATATCCATCCGGTGGATACTTTTTCTCTCTCCAATGGCGACATCCCCTGCATGATGACCGTTTACGAGGGCGACCGCTTCCGTCTGGAATTGCCGGACCAGTCCAAACATGTGGTTTATGAGTGGATTACCAGCGACAGAGCCGCCTCCATCGTGGGCGACAATTTCGTTCCATCGGTGGAGGTGTCGGTAAACTATCTGAATAACGGAAGTGAATCCCGTTATCCGCATCGCACGTATGTCACGCTAAAGAGAAAATGTAGTAATGGTGCGGAATACAGACATAGTGTGATTCTTTCCATCGAAAAAGCAGCGGTTGCGCATGAAGTGCCATCGGTAGTCTCCTCGGATGCACATCCTGCTCCCGTCATAGACACCATCATCGCACCCACCCGCATGTGTGAAGAGCGTCCGGCAATGTTTCAGGCAGTGGCATCGGGCGAGAATCTTCGCTATCGCTGGGATTTTGGGGATGGCACATTCAATTATGGAAATCCCGTCTATCACTCTTACAACGTACGTTCGATGACGCATATTACCGTGACGCTGACGGTGACTGACACTTTCGGCCGAACCGACACTGGACAAACTTACCTGGTAGTAAGGGAAAACAAGATGGATGACGGTTTTTTACACACTATGTATGCGGAAACCTCTTGTTCAGAGAGCGGTCGGGTTCTCGGATTCTCACCCCCATTAACTGTAAATGACTATTATTGGAAGCCCTTGGATACGGTGACCGTAGGCAACATGTTGACGGTCAGGCAAACAGGAAACTACATTGTGGATGTCCGCGAACGGTACGGCAACTGCCGCACAAACTCGATTATCAATGTGGCCTTCCGAAACGTGCCAGTAGCCGAAATCGTGGGCGATACGTTATGCAAAATGGGGAGAAAAGTGCGACTTGCTGGCAACACGGGAACCCGCAACACATACCTTTGGAGTATCATGGGCCCTGAGAAGTTTTCCTTTACCAGTCCAAATATCGTCTTCAAGCCTCGCAAGACGGGCATATATCGGGTTCACCTCATGGTTATAAGTCCTGACGGGTGTGCGGCGGAAAAGGAAGCACGGCTTGCTGTTCGCAGGCAGGGGCGCCAAAAATAGAATCTTGACAGCATCTGAAATATTCTCAGTCGCCTCGCCAAGGCGAGCTATATCGTCCGCGTGATGACCAACGACAGGAAAGTGTATTATTTGAAGTTGGTGAGGCAGTAGGTAATCCCTTTCAAATCACCACCCGAACGGGTGCGGCTCCAAGGGAAGCGCAGCCAGCGGGTGATAATCACCTTTCAAGCCCACAGGCACCGCATTGCGGATATCATATACTATTTGTATGCAGTTTCTCACTTCGTCAAGCCCGAAACCGCGGCCTGCCAGAATCTGCCGGTAACTCTCCGTATGCAAATCGGTGAAACCGCCACTGAACTCGAACTCTTCATCGCCAATGCGGATAGACCGGTACGTACGCAGACCACTATTCAAAGCCTCGGGAGGCAAGGTGTTGGGATTGATACTCAGGAAATAACGCACGCGGGCCTTCTTCAACCTCAAAAAGCCGGCCACGCGATCAAACGAGGAGACGTGCACAATATTCTCCTCCACATCGCCGAAAATATACGCTAACATATCGTAGAAATGCACCCCAATGTTGGTAGCTATGCCGCCACTCTTGCGCGCGTCGCCCTTCCAGGAGATATAGTACCACTTTCCGCGGGCGGTAATATACGTCAAATCAACATCATACACCACGTCGCGAGGACCTTCCTCCACCTTCTTCTTCAATGCCACAATAGAGGGATGCAACCGCAGCTGGAGAATATTGTTGACCCTGCGGCCCGTCTCCTCCTCCACTTTCTGAATACCGTCGATATTCCAGGGGTTCAGCACTAACGGCTTCTCGCAGATGACATCCGCGCCAAGACGCAACGCGTAGCGCGTGTGCGAATCGTGCAAATAGTTGGGCGTGCACACCGACACCATGTCCACCTGTCCGGGCGTACCCTTCAGCTTCGTACAATGGCGGTCGAAGAGTTCCAACTCCGTGAAAAAGGAAGCATCCGGGAAATAGCTGTCGATAATGCCGACGCTGTCCGATGTGTCGTATGCGGCCACTAAGCTGTTACCCGTTTCGGCGATAGCCTTCAGATGACGCGGGGCCACATAGCCACCCACTCCTATTATGGCGAAATTTTTCATCTTGATGATTCTAAATAGCTGTTCTGCTTGTCAATAACTTCAAATTCGGAATTCTGGCTCTTGTATTCGTGAACCACCTCCTTCATTTGGGCCACAATCGTGAAATCGTCTTCGTTTTGCAAGTCAATGAGTTTCTGGATGGCAGGGGCCAGCGTTTCGTACTCATACGTGCGCACCTTGGCAATCTTGATTTTCTTGTGTTCCGTCTTGATGGTATTCTCCTCCGTGGCCAGCAACTCCTCGTACAGTTTCTCACCCGGCCGAAGGCCTGTATATTGGATGGAAATATCCTTGTCGAGGGTAAGTCCGGAGAGCTGGATCATCTTTTTAGCCAAATCACTGATACGCACTGATTTACCCATATCGAAAATAAAAATCTCCCCGCCATTGCCCATCGCGCCAGCGGTGATCACCAACTGGCACGCCTCGGAGATGGTCATGAAATAACGGGTGATGTCAGGGTGGGTCACAGTAATCGGGCCGCCCTTTTCTATCTGCTGGCGGAAAATCGGAATCACCGAACCATTGGAATCCAGCACGTTACCAAAGCGCGTAGTAATGAACTTCGTGGTCGGCTGGTGGAAATTCAACGCCTGCACGTACATCTCCGCGATACGCTTGGACGCCCCCATAACGTTGGTCGGATTGACGGCCTTGTCGGTGGAGACCATCACGAACTTCTTGGCCCCATACTTCACGGCCATGTCGGCCAATCGTTTCGTGCCCTCCACATTGACCTTGATGGCCGAGCGCACGTTTTTCTCCATCATGGGCACATGCTTGTAGGCGGCAGCATGATAGACGATATTGGGACGGTAACGCTCCATCAGTTTTTCCATCTGCTCGGTGTCGCAAATGTCCAAGATGTGCATATTTACATCCTTCATGCCGTTGATCTGAGTGATTTCCCCCTGCAGGAAGAAGCAGGGCGTTTCGGCCTCATCGATGAGAACAAGACGTTTATAGGGGAATTGCAGCAGTTGGCGTACAATTTCGCTGCCGATGGAGCCGGCAGCTCCCGTAATCATAATCGTCTGCCCCGACAACTCGGGATTCAGCAGGGAAAGATCCAATTGTATCTGGGAGCGTTCCAAAAGATCCTCAATCTTCACCTTCTTGATCTGCTTGAAACTGAGGTTTCCGTTGAGCCAGCGCGACACTGGCGGCACCTTCAGCACCTTCACATTGTGCGGCAAAGCCGTTTCCGTAATCTCCTTCACCTTGGCATTGCCGATTTTCTGCACGGCAATGATGAGGAAGGATACATTATTGGTTTTAAGATAATTATTCAAATAATGATAATTCACAACCGGCAATCCCTCCAACTGCATCCCAATTTTCGTCGGGTCCTCATCAAAAAAGGCCAACACTTTGTACTTGGAGGCATTGTCACGGTCGATGGTGCGCTTGGTGGTCACACCGGACTCCCCAGCCCCGAAAATCACGATGTTCTTGCGCAGTTTCACCGGATTCACGGTTTCCATGTAATATATTTTGAAAATAAAACGGTAGAAAATCAACAGCACCGTGGTGATGAAGAACTCCATCATCCAAACGGAATTGGGAACAAAGAAACGTCCTGTTACCGAGTATATTACAAGATTAATAAGCACAATAGCCATGGAGCCGCTTATACAAGCCCAGAAAATCTTGGCCACATCGCGCGTGCTGGTGTAGCGTATGACCTGATAGTTGACTTGGAAAATGGCCAAAAAGAGAATCCGCACCGGCAGAATCAGAATCGGGGCGTTAATCCAATCGACGTACCCTAAATTCGACGGGAACTTGAAATTGTCGCGGATGAACATGGCCAAAAACACTGACAGAGCCACGACCAGGATGTCGATACACATAACCAGCCAAGGCGGTGTAATGCCTAACGACCTGACTTTCAAATATATCTTCTTTATTGGTGATTTCATACTCAATATTAATCCGTAAAAACGGGCGGCAAAAATACGAAATTACTCTCTAACATACACTCTCGGGACGCGTTGCGAGATGCGAGTCATCAGTTCGTAGCTGATCAGGCCGGCAGCTTTGGCCATGTCGCCGACGGTATTGCCTTCGCCATAGACCACCACCTCATCGCCCTCATGGACATTCAATCCTGTAACATCGAGCATACACATGTCCATACATATTTTCCCGATGACCGGCACCTTCTGTCCCTGGATGACCACGGTGCCTTTCCCATTCCCGAGCTCGCGCGGGTAGCCGTCGGCGTAGCCGATTGGGATGATGGCCACCTGCGTGTCGTGCGCGAGGCGGAAGCTGCGGTTGTAGCCGATGGTCTCGCCAGCGGCTATCCTCTTCACCTGCGTCACCACCGTCTTGAGCGTCACCACGTTATGGAGTTTCTCGGCCACCTCCGGAATCTCGGAACAGCCGTAGAGACCGATGCCTAAGCGCACCATCTCGAATTGCGATTCTGTAAAACGGATAATGCCGGCACTGTTCAGGATATGGCGCAGAATCGGATAGTCAAACGCCCCGATTATCGGGTCGGCCATCTGCCGGAAGAGTTCGATCTGATGTTGTGTGTAGGCGTCTTCCGAGGGATCCTCGGCGGCGGCCAGATGCGAAAACACAGAAGCCACATGCAGCTGCGGCACCGACTGTATTTTCTGAATCAAACGGGGAACATCCTCCAAGTCGAAACCCAGGCGATGCATTCCCGTGTCAAATTTCAGATGGATGTTGAACTGGCGGATTTCGGGATGTTTCTGCAACACATTCACCAACTCGTCCAAATAGTAGAAGTTGAAAATCTCGGGTTCCAGATTATGCTGCACCATCACATCAAAACTATGCGCCTCCGCGCCCAACACAATGATGGGGGTGGTAATGTGGCGCTTGCGCAGGCGCACGCCCTCGTCGGTGTAGGCCACGGCCAGATAATCCACACCATAGTGCACCAAATCATTGATAATCTCCGCATCGCCCAACCCGTACGAATTGGCCTTGACCATCGCCACCAGCTTGGTGTCGGGCTTCAGGAAAGAACGATGGAAATTGAGATTGTGCACCAAGGCTGGCAAATCAACATGGAGGATAGTGAGGTGCGTCTTGTGCTGCAACCTGCTGACCACCCGTTCGAAATGGAAGCTGCGGGCACCTTTCACGAGAATGGTTTCATACGAGATGGGTATCTGCTGCAATTCCGCAAGAAGGGTGGCGGTATCTTTGAAGAACCATTGTGCCGGACAGTCGAAGCAGTGGGCGTGCTCGCACAGATGCGCACCCACAGCCAGCAGCTTCGTAATATTATGTTGCTGCAAACGTCGGTTCAGTTCCCGGTAATCCTGATCCGATATTTTTCCAACCTGCTCAAAATCAGATAGAATCAGCGTTTTATGGTCCATCTGCGTCTGCGTGTCCATGAAGTCAAGCGCGGCGTTGAGCGAATTGGAGTCCAAACTGTAAGTGTCGTTGATGATGACGGAGTGGTTGCGACCCTCCAGAATCTCGGTACGCATTTTGATACGGGTCAGGCGCGGAAGACGCTCCCGAATATGTGCCGGAGAACAACCCAACTCCAAGGCTGTTACAATCACATGGAGAGCATTTTCCACAGATGCAGCATCCAAAAACGGGATCACATATTGCTCATGTGCCAGCACCACCACGGTGGCATCTCCTTCCGTGTGGCGCTGTTCAATGGGATGTGCCGCCAAGGCACTACCCCAGGAAATTTTCTGAAGATGAGCATACTCGGGTTGGGCCAATATCTCTTCAACTATCTTATTGTCATCGTGATAGATCAGCTTTTCGCATGTCTTGAACAACTGCAGCTTCTCCACGATTTTCTGTCTTTCACTACTGAAAAATTGGGCATGGGCCATTCCGATATTGGTAAGGATTCCCATCGTGGGTCGGATGATATCGGCCAACTGCTGCATTTCCCCAGGTCTGGAAATACCAGCCTCAAAAATGGCCAATTGGTGGCTGTCCGACATCTGCCACACCGACAATGGCACGCCCAACTGGGAGTTGTAGCTGTCGGGGCTTCGCACAATATTGAAATCATCCGCCAACAGGGTAGTCAGCCACTCCTTAACAATGGTCTTGCCGTTGCTGCCAGTGATGCCGACAACCGGATAGCAGAAGCGTTGCCGATGCGCACGCGCAATAGCCTGAAGTGATTCCACAGGGTTGGAAACCACAAAGTTGCGCACACCCATCTGCTGCAATTGAGGGATGTATCGGTGGCCGTCGTTTTTTTCCGTTTTGATGGCGAAAAAGAGCGTCTGCTCCGGATGCACCACCTTCCGGCTGTCGATGCACAATTCCGAAATCTCATCCTGGTCGCTGGCCACAACCAGATTGTCGGGATTGACGATAGAATACAATTCGGAAACCTTCATACCTATTTTTCAATGAGAGCGCAAAGATAGTTATTTTTCAATAGAAAAAACATCCGCCCCATTCTCGCGCAAAAGATGCTGTGCGGTCGCATTTTGCATGATGCTGCCACCGAAGACATTGAAATCAAACATATTGGGATTCACGAACCAGTTGTTCACATTCATGTTCAAGCCAATGGTGCGAGTCTCATTCCGCCCGACATTGAATCCCGACAAGGGCAGCGTTACCCGGAAGGAGTTGTCTTCAAATTCCGCGCCGCCTTCCTGTGTCACGCTTCTGCCGGTATGCAGATTGAACGGCATCCCCATGCCTTCCTCATTCAACCATCTTCCGTTTATTTTCATATAATGATACCCGCCGCCCAACATTCCCGGCCAAGCCATATTGTTTTCAGGAGCATTGGTGTAGAAGTAGTTATGATTTAATCTTGGCGAAAGGCCGAACACGAACGAAACAGCCGTATAATGACCGGCAGGAATCTCATCATCGGGTTTCCACCGTAACGTGGATGGAATGTCCAGATCCACATAATGGGCGCTGCTGTCCGACAGAATCTGCACTTCGGTTCCGTCATCCCTAATTAAAACAACATCGGAAATAAAATACTGAACTTCCGACACCGAATAGTGGTTGCCGGAGGCATTTTGATATAACAAAGTGTCCAATTGCAACGTCTTGCCATCCACCGAAGTGGAAAATTGGATGCAAACATTGCCGGAAGGCTTTTGACAGGATGCCATCAGCAGGCACACTGCCAAGACCACCAGAAAAAATCTACCATTCATCCTCGAAAACCTCTTCAGGCATCATGCCCTCCTCCAGCGACTGGATCAGTTCCTTGATCTGTCCATCTATCTGGGTAAGGAATTCATACTGAGACGGGGACCAATACGGGGAATCGGTCTTGAACCAGTTCTCAATAGGTGCGGCTGCCGCAGCCTTTTCGTTGAAATTCGTAATGGTATAACGATAGCGGTTGTCCCTGCATTCCAACTTAAACTGGTAATAGACAATGTTTTTCGGCATCAGGGTGCCATCTTTCTGCTTGGAAAAGATGCGTACGCTGGAGCGCATTTCCAAAGTGCATTTCTCGGCATCGTCTTTTTTTATAACCTCAGCGGTGTTCTTATAAAACTTTTTCACCCAAGCTTTTGCCCGCGCATACAAGACTTGCGGAGTGCCCTCCTGTTTCACAACATCCTGATAGGTAACCAGGTTGGTGCGCTCATCAATCGGAAGGTCGGGAACGGGCAATTGGTTGGGCTTTTGTGCCGAAAGACTGCATACAGCCATCAGCACCGTCAATGTAAGAATCAATTTTTTCATGATGGATTATTTTCTGATAAGCGTTTGAAAAGACAGGTCGTAGATGTTTTTTTCATCCTTAGGTTTAAATTCCTCTTCCACCAAAATCCATTCATCCTCCACGAGGGACGGGAAGAAGACATCGGCGGTGAACGAGGAGTGGATGCGGGTCAGGTAGAGGCGGTCCGCAAACGGGAGGAACAGCCGGTACATGGTGGCGCCGCCCATTACGAAAGCCTCGTCCTCGCCCTCCACAAGCGCCAGCGCGTCCTCAATGGAATGGACCGTTTCGCAGTCGGGGAAGCAAACGTCGTCCAAGGTCACCACAATATTGCGGCGGTTGGGCAGCGGCTTTTTGGGCAGCGACTCCCACGTGCGGTCACCCATGATGACGGCATGTCCCGAAGTTATCTCCTTGAAATGCTTTAGGTCCACCGGGAGGTGGCACAGCAGCTGGTTCTGGTAGCCCAATTCGAGGTTTTCCCCGACGGCGGCAATCATGCTCAGGTTCTTCATCGTTAATGGTTTTTGATGTCGGCAAAAATACAAAATATTTTGTACTTTTGCAGCGCATATAACCGACATGGGCAAAAACACACCAAACACACCGATTGCCATCAAGAACCGGAAGGCCGAATACCAGTACTTCCTGCTCACTTCATATACTGCCGGTATTGTGCTGACTGGCACGGAGATCAAATCCATCAGGGCCGGCAAGGCCAACATCACCGATGCCTATTGCTCGTTCATCAACAACGAGTTATGGGTCCACAACATGCACATCAGCGAATATGCCGACGGGAGCTACAACAACCATCAGCCCAAGCGCGACCGAAAGTTACTGCTCAACCGGAAGGAGCTCCGCAAACTCACTATCAAGTTAAACGAGAGGGGTTTTACCATCATCCCCACCCTGCTCTGGATCAACGAGAACGGCTACGCCAAGCTGGACATCTCGCTGGCAAAGGGCAAGAAACTGTACGACAAGCGGGAGAGCATCAAGGAAAAAGACGAACGCCGAAGAAATAAGGAGGAAGAATGAAAATAGAAATCGATGACAGCTACATGCCGCTTCCCGAATCCTTTGAGTTAAAGGAGAAGCTCTATTACAGCATCGGGGAGACCTCCGAGATATTCGGTCTTCCCGCGTCCACGCTACGCTATTGGGAGAAGGAGTTCGACATGATCAAGCCCCGGAAGAACAAAAAGGGCGACCGTTTCTTTTCCAAGAACGACATCGCCCTCATCCGCACCATCCATTATCTGACGCGGGTGAAGGGCTACACGTTGCAGGGGGCCAAGGATGCCCTCAAGCGCAACTTCATCGAGGAGGCCGACAACGCCACCATCATCTCCTCGCTTATGGAAATCAAGGAGATGTTGCTGAAAATCAAAAAAGAGCTGGATTAGTAACTTACACTTTCAGGAAATCCATCAGTTTGCGCATGGCTGCCCCCCGGTGGCTGATGCTGTTTTTAACTTCCGGCGGAAGCTCCGCAAAACTTTCCGTATAACCGTCGGGGATAAACACCGGGTCATAGCCGAAGCCGCCTTCACCATGGGGTTCCGTAGAGATATGGCCGTCCACACGCCCCTCGAAGGTGAACGTTTCGCCATTCAGGATCAGGGCGATGACCGTTTTGAAACAGGCTTTGCGGTTCTCCATACCCTGCATCTCATCCAACACCTTCCGTACATTGTCGCTGAAGGAGCAATGTTCGCCCGCATAGCGTGCCGAGTACACGCCGGGTCTGCCATCCAGGGCATCAATCTCCAATCCCGTGTCATCAGCGAAGCAGTCCACATGGTAATGGTCGGCCACATACTGGGCCTTTTGCAGGGCATTGCCGAGCAGTGTATCGGCTGTTTCCGGAATCTCTTCCACACAGGAAAGGTCGTGGAGGTTGCGGATATGCCAGTTCGGGCCCGCGATAGCACGGGCTTCCTCCGTCTTATGCTGGTTATGGGTGGCGAAAACGATATCCATATATCTATATACAAGAAAAGATGGCATAATTGCTTATGTCATCTAAAAACCATAAATACACGTTTTACAAGCTTAGCTTGCGGACTGTTACTGGGCAGCGCCGCTCACTTCGATGGCTTGTTTTCCTCTGTAGTAACCACATTCCGGACAAATACGGTGCGAAAGGATCGGGGCACCGCAATGGCTGCAGGTGGTCAACTGGGGAGCCGTGATGAAATCATGGGCTCTTCTCTTATCTCTTCTCATTGCTGAGTGTCTTCTTTTAGGATTAGGCATAATGTATACGTTTTATCGGTTATGAATCTAATTTTAAATTTTTCAAAGCGTCCCAACGCGGGTCATGGTCTTGTTTGGCCGAATCGGTGGACAGTTCCTCCAGCTTGGCGAGCACGGCAGGGTCGCAGGTGGAGTGTCCGTTTTCGTCATCGGCATGGACGATGCGCAGCGGCATAGCCAGACGGATACTCTCATAGACGAAATGGAAGATGTCCAGCTCGTAGGTGTTCTCGTCCATCACCCAGATGTCGTCATCCTCATTGTCACCCTCTTCCACAGTAGGGACCAGTTTTACAATCAAACGGTCCTCAAAATCCATCGGGATGTTCACAGGGAGGAGGCAGCGGTCGCACGGAGCCATCACAAAACCGGAAAAGTGGCACTTCACATCCACCAATTTTTCAGTTTTTGTCATGTCAACCCGCAAATCCAAACATCCATCCTGCAAATCCGTAAGCTCTGCCAATTCAAAGAACTGTTTATCGCAAACCATTGTAAAGCAATAATTTCCATCCTCCACTCCTGCCAATCTGAGTTTGAATTGATCTCGTAACTGCTTTACTTCCATCGCGCTAAATTTTGGGGGTGCAAATATACGTTTTTTTTGCCAAGTTTCTTTTTTTTCAAAAAAAACTTTTCCACCTTTTTTCCAGGCCTCTGTAACAACTGAAATTCTTTTGCGACTATATATTTGAAAAAAGAGAAAAAGCAAGTGGCATTTTTTACAACATTTTATTATTTTTGCACACTCTATAACTATCTGTATTTTTTACTATTTTTGTCCACTTAAAAAAGAATGATTCATTCGGTCATGATGAAAAAACTTTTGTTTTTCTTTATCCTGGTTCTCCTGAGCGCACTCACGCTTTCCGCCCAAAACTCCGTCAACATGGGCAGTCAACCCACCGTATCCGGTTGTGACTACATGATTTACGATGATGGAGGGATTTCAAGCAACTACAACAACAACGCCAACGAGACGATGGTTCTGTACTCCAACAGTCCCAACAACGGCAGTGTGCGGGTGGAAATCCTGGATTTGGACATCGAATCGGGCGACACATTGTACATCTACGACGGCATCAACACCAGCGCCCCGCTGTTGCACAAAATCAACAACGACAACTACAACCCCACGGGCACATTCCGTTACGCGGCCACCATCCAGAACACCACTGGGGCCATCACGTTGCATTTCACGTCCGATGCCTCCGGCGTGGGAACAGGATTCGTCATCAAGGTGGAATGCATGGCTCCCTGCCAACGCATCAACCTCTATTTCGACACGTTACTTTCCTCCAAAGTTCCGAAATTAGACCCCAGCGATGGATATTTGTATTTGGATGTATGTCCTTATGACACTGTTCATTTAGTGACATACGGGAGCTATCCCGACAACGATTACAGCTACCATCAGAGTGACGCAACCTGCACCTTCAACTGGGATTTCGGTTATTCGACCGTTGACAGTCTGGGGGCCAACGCTTTGGACTACTACTTCGATCCGGGCCACGGTTATGATGTGGCCATCAGCGCGGTGGACACGCACCATTGCGTGTCGCTCACCCCGGTGACCTTCCGCGTGCGGACCTCACAGAACCCGATCCGAGATGTGGCTAAATTGCGTTCCATCTGCGTGGGCCAGTCGTTAGACCTGAGTGTCGGGTACGACAACATCTCCAGCCTCCAGTTGGACTCCATTGGCAGTGATCAAATCACTTCACTGAAAGTGGTGGACACAATCTTCCTGCCCGATGGGACCAGTTGTCCGCCTTACGGCTATTATTACCGTTCCTATGTGAACTTCACTTCCTTTGCCCCTGGAACCACCATCAACAGCGCCGACGACATTCTCTATGTGCGCATCCTTATGGAGCACTCGGCCATTGAGGACATCCGCATCCGGCTGATATGCCCGAACGGCAACGCCTGCAAGATACAGCCAGATTACCAAAACGATGGTTGGGGAGGTATCGCGCACAATTTCCGTACGAACCTTGGCGTGGCCAACCGCTTGCAGGACGTGGCCAGCTGCAACACCACCCAAAACCCCATGGGCATCGCATGGAACTACATCTGGTCGAACAACACAACATTAGGATACCAATATGCGCCCGGCACCTACGGATATTGTTACGAACCTGTGAACGTGCATTTCACGCCGAATCCGTATTGGGATGATGGCAACCAGTCTTACAAGATTGACTCCTCCGATGTGGCCAACATGACCCAGATTTACCATCCCAAAGAGAGTTTCTCCAATATGGTTGGCTGTCCGCTGAACGGCAACTGGTGCATTGAAGTGCAGGACCTCTGGACGAATGACAACGGCTACATCCATGAATGGGAGATGGCCCTTGACCCGCACCTGCTACCGCAGAACTGGTCCTATACCGTGCTGGTGGACACCACCTTCCTGACGGGGCCCAACACCAACGGGATGGTCATTTCGCCGGAGACCGACGGTGTGCACCAATACACCGTCAATGTGGTGGACGAATACGGATGCCTTTACGACACCATCACCACCCTTACCGTGGTGCCCACACCCATGCCTGACCTCGGGCCTGACACCAGTATCTGCGAAGGCGAAATACTGACCCTTTCGGCACACTATGACAAGCCGAACACAATCTACCACTGGAACACCGGTGCCAACACCGAAAACATCCAAGCTGTCACGCAAGGGCAATATTATGTCCACATCACCACCTTGAATGACACGGCCAACGTCTCCTGCCAGGGCAGCGACACCGTTTACCTCAAAATCAACCCTGTGCCGCTGGCCGATTTCATCACCTCCGATACGGCGGGCTGTGCCCCTCAAGGTATCCGTATCCAGAACCTCACTCAGACAGAGGGTTCACCTTGCCTTTACGAATGGATGGTCCTTCACTCGGACGGACAGTTGGCATACACGTCCTCGCTGGCAGAACCCGCCTTCAACCTGGAAGAACCGGACATTTATTCCATCCTGTTGAGGACATCCTCACCCGAAGGTTGCCGCGACTCGCTTTACCGATGGGGGTACGTGCATGTCTATGACCAGCCCATCGCGGAATTTGAGGCCACCCCTTGGGAATCCCTCTTCGGGGAATCACAGGGCACTGTCCTTTTCCACAACTACGCGGACTCCACCTCGATAGGACAGGACAACACCTCCTGGACATGGGATTTCGGCGACGGGCAGACCGACACCGAGAACTTCTCGCCCACGCACACATATGCCTCCTGGGGCGACTACAACGTGACGCTCTCCATCACCAACCAGCACGGATGCTCCAGCGAGATCGCCCATACCGTTGTCATCGAGGACGATTTGATTTTCCCGAATGTCATCACCCCAAATGGGGACAATATCAACGACGTGTTTGCCATCCAGAACCTCAACACGGACATCAATCCTGAGGATCCGGACGGTTTCCGCACCAACGAGTTGTACATCCACGACCGCTGGGGCAAGATGGTATATCACGTGAAGAACTACGACACTTTCGCCAAGGACGGAGTCATCTCCAAGGGCAACAACTGCTTTGATGCCAGCGGGCTCTCCGACGGCGTATATTATTATTCCTTCTATTACAAAGGGAAAGTGAAGATTGTGGACTATCACGGTTCGCTCACCATTATCCGCTAATCCACATCATCCAACCTACTTGTTATTTCAATATGATTGATAAAATCACCGCTCTCATCAAACAATTCACCGATGCCCAATTCATCCGATTTCTGCTTGTTGCCGGACTAAACACCGCGTTTGGCTGGTGCATCTTCGCCCTGTTGCGTTTCCTTTTCGGTATGATTCCCCATATCGACCCGCTGTTTTGGGCCAACCTGTTCGGCACCATCATCAGTGTGCTGTTCAACTTCAAGACCTACGGACATCTGGTGTTCCGGAACAAAGACCCCAAACTGATATTCCGGTTTGTCATGGTTTACACCATCACCTTCTTCATCAACTATTTCAGCATCCATTTCTTAGAGGCGTGTTTTGGAATCAACAACTATATAGGGGCATTGATTATGGCCCTGCCGGTAGGACTTTTAAACTATTTCTTCAATAAAATATTTGTTTACAGCAAAGATTGCAAACGCTGGCTTTGGTATTTCATGCTGGCATTGCTGTTGACTGAAATTCTGTTTTTCATCATTCTTAAAATGCAAAACCCGTCATGAACATCATAGGCATCACCGGAACCTTGGGCGCCGGCAAGGGCACCATCGTCGATTATCTGATCCAGCATTACGGATACCGTCATTATTCCGTGCGTGGTTATCTTATTGAAGAGGCGGAGCGGCGGGGCTTGCCGCTCAACCGCGACACTTTCGTGGTGGTGGCCAACGACCTGCGCGCCACACACAGTCCATCTTTCATCACCGACGAGCTGTACAAGCAAGCGGCGGCGGCGGGCGAGAACGCCATCATCGAGAGCGTGCGCACGCCCGGCGAGGTGGAATCCCTGCGCAAAAACCCGAACTTCGTGCTTTTCGCGGTGGATGCCGACCCCAAAATCCGTTACGAGCGCATCGTGCTGCGCGGCTCCGAGACCGACCACGTATCCTTCGAGACCTTCTTGGCCAACGAGCAGCGGGAGATGGACTCCGACGACCCCAACCACCAGAATGTGGGACGTTGTATGCAGATGGCCGATTTCGTTTTCCACAACGACGGCGATTTCGACCTCCTGTACCGCCAAATCGAGCAAGCCATCACGCAACTGTCGTAAGCGTTTTTTCCATTAGCCGTTGGCCATTGGCGATTAGGGTGTAGGGACCATGGTTGAGAAATTAAGGCCTTAAGGAGTTAAGGCAGTTGTTTATTATGGGGTTAGGATTTGGGGAAATTGGGATTTTCGGTTCGCAATTTGCGGTTCGCGGTTCCCAGTTCTCAAATCTCTATTCTATGTTCCCAGTTCTTTGTCCCTGTTCCTAACGCCGTCAGGCGTTACATATCTGTAGGAATAGGGCCACCGCACACAATCTCGCGGCGCGGCAAACGCGTGCCTCGGAGAACGGGGTGATTCCGCCGCGAAACGACGACACGATAGAACAGGAAAATCCCATTGAAAACCCTTACGGTGAGAATTCCCGATAGCGATATGTGGTTGTGCCCTGCTGTTTACTTTTTTTTCTACTCTTTTTACTTT
>JAIKYR010000059.1 GCA_024682995.1 Bacteroidales bacterium
ATAAACCACCCATGTGGCAATAGTAGATTTTGCCAACGACTGCTCCATACTCACCTCTTCACGCTTGTCGCGCCAATACTGGTCCAAATCATACATAATGGATTTTTGCGGATTCTTTTTCACCCAGTTGGCGTAAATCAAGGTGAACACAATGGCCACTACAGTCAGCAGAATCCAACAGAAGAGGCGATAGCCGATGCCGGAGAAGGTGGGCAAACCGGACAATCCCTGCGCTATGCCGATGGTAAAGGGGTTGAGCATGGCGCCGGCAAAACCCACGTGCGCGGCCACATAGCACATCAGCACGCCCACAATAGAGTCGTAGCCCATCGAAATAGCTAATGGCACGAATATGACAATGAAGGCAATGGTCTCCTCACTCATGCCGAACACCGAGCCAAAGAGACTGAACATCAACATGATGGCAATAATCAGGAGATTATTCACCCCGACTGCTCGGAAGAATTTGTGTTTCTGCATCTTCTGTGTCCTATCCAAGAAGAGGTAGATGCCTTTGTTGATGGCATTGGTCTCGTTCATGATCCAGAACGCGCCTCCGATCATCAAGATAAACACGATGATATTGGATGTTCGCTCAAAGCCCTTGAAAAAGGCGGTGAACACCTGCCATGTCTGCGGCTGGTTCTGCACATGATGGTAGGAGTCGCCCACCACCACATTACGCGCATGCCCGTCCACCATGACGGTCTGCCGCTCGAACTCGCCACCGGGGATAATCCATGTCAGGACCGCGCACACCACGATAATAGAGAACACAATCGTGAAGGTGTGCGGTATTTTGAATTTGGGTTTTGTCATAAAAGAATAAAAATCAAAGAAGAGTCAACAGGAGTGGGACTATGATGCTCTATTTGGCCGCATTACGGGCACGAATCATGGCACCGGTTTTGGCCTTGCCCACGCGGATCATATCCACCAGCGGGCGGAACGACGGGCATGAGAACGAGCAGCAGCCGCACTCGATGCAATTCATAATGCCGTAGTGTTCGCAGTCTTCATAGCGTTTCAGGTCGGAGAGGGCGTGCAGCATATAGGGTTGCAGGCCCATCGGGCATGCGCTCACACACTTGCCGCAGCGGAGGCACGGACGCGTCTCACCACGCAAACTCTCCTTCTCATTCATGAACAGCAGGCTGCCCATGCCTTTGGAGATGTAGGCATCCAAATTGGCGATGGCTTTGCCCATCATCGGGCCGCCGGAGATGATCTTACCCGTATCTTCGGGAATGCCCACGGCGTTCAGCACATCACGGATGGAAGTTCCAAGACGCAGACGGAAAATCTTGCACTGCTCTTTGGGAATGGATTTGCCGGAAACGGTGGTATAGGCCTGCACGATGGGCTTGTTTTTCTGCACCGCCTGATACAAGACATACATCGTAGTGATATTGTTCACAATGCAACCCACGGAGATGGGAAGAGCGCCGTTGGGCACGCTCCGACCCGTGATAGCCTTAATCAACTGTTTTTCAGCCCCCTGCGGATATTTCATTTCCAAAGGCTGAACCTCTATATTGGTGAATTTTTTCGCCATTTCCACAAGAGCGGCAATAGCTTCCGGCTTGTTGTTCTCAATACCAATCACGGCTTTAGAGGCCCCAGATGCGATAAGGGCGGCCTCAATGCCAATCATGCATTGCTCCGTGCGTTCCAGAATCACGCGGTTATCTGTGGAGATGTAGGGCTCGCATTCGGCAGCGTTGACGATGAGGTACTCGCATTTCTGCTCTGGTTTGAGCATGTATTTGATGTGTGTGGGGAAGCAGGCACCGCCCAATCCCACGATACCGCAGGACTTCATGCGGGCGATAATCTCTTCCTTGCTGAGTTTGATGTCGCGGATGATGTCGGGTGTGGTGTCGATGCTCTCGTCCCACTCGTCGCCTTCGCGGTCAATGATGACAGCCGGTTTCTTGTAGCCGGAGATGTCGGCAATCATGTCCACACGGTTGACGGTGCCGGAGATAGGGGCATGGATATTGGCGCACATAAAGGTTTGAGCTTCGCCGATGAGCTGGCCCACTTTCACTTTGTCACCCTTCTTCACAACAGGGGTGGCAGGAGCGCCGAGATGCTGGGTCATATAAACCACCGCCTGATCAGGCAGCGGGAACGTCACCACGTCAGCCGAGTGGGCGAACTTGTTGGCTTCGGGGTGCACGCCACCCAGACGGAAAGTCTTGCGGCCTAATTTCTTGATATCCGATTTCAGTTCTTTCGTGATTTCTGTGGCCAATTCACCGGCCAGTTGGGGTATTCTATCGTTCATAATATTATGATTCTACAGGATTGGCATTGGTTTTTGCAGTTTCTGGGGCAGTTGTCTCCACGGCCACCGGGGCTTTTTTCTCCGGGAAGTTCACCGCGTGGATGGCACCTGTCGGGCACTCGGCTACGCATTTGCGGCATGCCTTGCACTTCTCGAAATCGATGTAAGCAAGGTTGTCCGTCACGGTGATGGCCTCGAACGGGCAGGTTTTGGCGCACTTGCCGCAACCAATACAGGCCGCCGTACAGTTCTTGCGGGCCACGGCACCCTTCTCTTTGTTGTTGCAGGCCACATACACGCGGCGGTTGTTCTTGCCCTTGTTGCGAATTTCGAGCACACCGCGCGGACAAGCCTTCGCACAGGCCTTACAGCCCACGCACTTATCTTCGTCCACCTCCGGCAAATGGGTCTCCGGGTTGATGTGGATGGCATCAAAAGAGCACGCCGCCACGCAGTCGCCGCAGCCAAGGCACCCGAACGGGCAGGCGCTCTCGCCCGCATAGAGCGAGTTGGCGAAGGCGCACGTCATAGCGGAATCGTAATGCACCTTGGAGGGGGCGTTCTCGCAGGTGCCGTTGCAGCGCACCACACACACTTGCGGGTCGCGGGCCTCGGCCTTGATGCCCAGAATCTCTCCAATCTTGTCATAATCCCCGCCAGGACAGTAGGCGATTTTCAAATCCATGGAAGAGACCATCGCCTCCGCCATAGCTCGGCAGCCGGCGAAACCGCAGCCGCCACAGTTGGCACCAGGCAAACATGCCTGCACCGCATCGATGCGTGGGTCTTCCTCCACATGGAAGATTTTAGATACAAAATACAAAATCACGGCGGCAATTATACCAATCAAACCGATAGTGAGCGCCGCATAAAAAATAGTTGTTGTTGCCACTTTGTTGTAGTTTTTATTACAGTCGGCAAAAATAGTAAAAAAGGATGGAACACGCAAAAAAAAATTAACGGTCGTTGATTTGCGGTTTACGATTTACAGTTTTGATGTTCCAGAGGGTCTTTTGTCCGAATCGCATCAATATCATTCTCGACAGAAGATTTTCGGGAAACAATCCACCGAAAAATTTCCATGAAATTTTCCGAGCCACGCTATCTTCAAACACGGTATCCGCCCCGAACCTGTCTGCAAACCACACCGGGTTCCCCGCGAAGCACGCATACGGACTTTCATACTCCTTGAACACGGGGTCAACATTCCACCTCCTGCCCAACCGGCTGTCGTACTGCCAAAATTCAGCGGTCAAACTCACCCCTCTCCAAGCACCTCATTGTCAGCCTCCTGCCCATTGAAGAAGTACCGATAACCCCCCATAGCGGGACGAGGGGATTGGGGCGGGTATGTGGCAGTGTGGTTCATGGCGCGAAAATAGGAATTATTTCGGGTTTGGATTAGCTTAAAAAGTATTAGGCGATGATATTCAACGTACCGCCCATCGCAAATCGGAAACCGCAAATCGCAAACTACCTCGCCGCCAACACCATCCTCTTCCGCCCATTGATGTCGCACAGGGATTGGAAACGTCCATAACCCATTTCCGCAAACAGTTTTTCCAACTGGGGATGAAAATCCTCATAGGTTTCCGCCAATATCATACCGCTCTTTTTCAGACATTTGTGTCCGATGACGGCCAACGCCCGATAAAAAACCAGCGGGTCTTCATCCGGAACGAACAAGGCCCCGTGCGGCTCGTGATCCACCACGTTGCCATGCATCTGCGCACGATCGGATTCGGGAATGTAGGGCGGATTACTCACCATCAAATCAAAAAGGCGGTCGCCGAACGGAAGATTGTCGGCATCCAACATATCATGGCGCGCAAACATGACCTGCACGCCGTTGTCTTTCGCATTGACACGGGCCGTCTGCAACGCCGCTTCCGACACATCGGAGGCGAAAACCCGCGCCTGGGGAAGCCGTTTGGCCAGCGCCACCGCAATGCAGCCGCTACCCGTGCCCACATCCCACACATTGAGCGGCGCGTCGGGACGGCTCACCGGAATCTGCTCCACCGCCAACGCCACCAGCTCTTCCGTTTCCGGTCGGGGAATCAACACTGAAGGATTTACAGTAATCCGGCAACCACAGAACTCAGTTTCACCCAGCACATATTGCAAAGGGCAAGCATCTTTCAGCTTATCCAAATCTTGCAAAAAATGTTCCTGCTGCGCCTCCGGCAGCACATCATTGCCCATCAGGGCCAATTGGTACGCAGGAACTTGCAGACGATAAGACAGATACAGCCGTACCATAGCCAAGGCCTCCCGCTCGTCATACAACGGAAGAAGGCTTTGCTTCATCGTATCCGCAAGCTCGCGAACCCGCATGATAAAATGGAATGAGGTGTGTCTATTTCACACAAGTTTCAGGGAAATCACGCCATGCCCATTTGTCCTTCACCAATCCCTTCTCAAACAGAATGATACCCGGATTGGAACGCACAGCGTCGCGCACCATGAACGGTCCCTTTATCGGATCAATAGGATTGTAATAGACCGGGAAATCAAGGCCATTAGCCGCCACGAAAGCGGCTATATCCTCCTGTGAAGAGTTGGACACCGCCACAAAAGCCACATCCTTGGCAGCGCAGTCGGCAGCCAGCTTTTTGGCCTTCTCCACGCCCTTCAGATTGGTCTCTTTCAAATCATGCATATACAGCACATACAGTGGCTGGTCATTGTCGTGACTGATCAACTCGAAAGCATGGTCGGCGCCATTCTCGTCCAACATATTGAAACCGTCGATTTTAGCTCTCACAATATCTTTGATAATGCTGTCAATGCGATCCACATAATCGTAGTTCTCGTAGAAATCATCGCTCTGGCTCATAAGCTCATCCTGCGTGAGTTTCACTTCCGTATTGTCCACCTTGTTTCGATAAATGAACATCACCTCTTTTTGTGCCGGCTGCTCGATGAAGGCCACCACATCGTTGCCTTTCTTCCAATCGGTGAAATCAATCAACGGCAGATGGCGGATGCAGTGCAGCTGGAACAACACGGCAATCGCAGCGAAGACAGCGACGGCAATCCACTGGCCGAGGATGGTCAGACGGCAGTCGGGAATCTTCTTGCGGTTCACGAACACGATGATGGTCGGGATAATCAGGACCACATTCTTTAGGAAGGTCTGCAGGTTGGACATCTTCACTGCCTGGCCGAAGCAGCCACAGTCCTTGACCACACCGAAATCATGGATGTGGTGTACTTCAAGATACTCCGCGACGGCTAACCAAAGGGTGAGCAGGAAGAAGAACGACATGAAGAGAAGATAGCCCCACGACGCCAGGTTCACCCGTATGCGGAACAGCATCATACATCCCAGCACGAACTCGCACAGGATGGCGCACACGGCCGCCAGCTGGGCCAGCGGGTGCAGGAATCCCATGCCGAAGGAAACGAAATAGTCGTTCATCGTGATACCGAAGTTCACCGGATCCACCGCCTTGGTGAAACTGGAGAACAGAAAAAGGGCTGCCAACAGCAAGCGTATGATCTTCAACCATATCGGTTCTTTGTTTCTCATTTTTCTGAATTTTTATTTGTAAGAATGTGTTCTATTTGTTTTCTGAATCCTCTTTTTCCAGCACCAACCGTATCAGCGCGAACATGGCATAATTGATGATGTCGTAATAGTTGGCATCCAGGCCTTCCGACACGATAGTCTCGCCCTTGTGGTCTTCAATGGACTTGATGCGGAAGATTTTCATGAGGATAATGTCGTCCAAAGAGCTGATGCGCATCTGGCGCCATGCCTCGTCATAGTCGTGGTTTTTATTCATCATCAGGCTTTTGGCTTGATGAATGAATTTCGTATAAAGATCCACCACCGTGCTGGGCTCCATTTCGAGTTGTTCGGCATTCTCAGCTACGCCCATTTCCAGCTGAATCAGGGCCATAACGGAGTAGTTTACGATGCCGATGAACTCGGGGATAATCCCTTCGGCAATCTTGGCCTCACCCTTTTCCTGAATGCTGCGGATACGGTTGGCCTTGATGTAAATCTGGTCAGTCAGTGACGGCGTGCGCAGGATACGCCAGGCCGTGCCATAGTCCATAGCTTTCTTGGAAAACAGATCCAGGCACTGCCGGATAATTTCGTCGTATTGTTGTGATGTGTTCGACATTAGCGTTTGATGATTTTCGTGTTCACCATTCCACCGTCTTTCAGACAGATTTTCAGAAGATAGATACCCGAAGCGAGCTGATGCACATCCACCTGATGCGTATCACCGTCGCCGGTCTGGGTTCCCAGCAAACGTCCGTCCATACCATAAAGCATAATGCGTTCTATCGGGGCTTCGGCGGTAACAGTCACACGATTGGCAGCGGGATTGGGGAACACATGCACCTGAGCGGCCTCATGGGCTTCCACACCCACACCGTCCGGCAGATCTTCAGTAACCTTAGTGCCGGCTCCGGGAAGGGTCACATTGTCAATCCAAGCGCAATCGCTACCGCTCGCTGAACTGAAATCTTTCTCATATACAAACTTATAGGTATGGGTACCTGCAGATACCGGGAATGAGGACAAGCCCCATGACACCGTACCGGATTTTTTCTCCTTTTCTTCCCCATCAATAAAGAAATAGAAGAAATCATAATTGCTTTCTGAAGAGACCTTCCGATAATAGGAAACCACGCCATCGGAGTATGCATTCAATGTGATTTGCATCTCTGAGCTCTGCTCATTCCCCAGATTCTGTTTGGAACGGGCACAATAGGCTCCCGCATACGGCAGTGAGGTGGTGATAATCCATCTGTTAGTACCTGTATTCTGCCAGTCGAAAGCCGAGAAGTCGCCCGTCTCGAACGTCTCCATTGAGGAACCCACCAGCATATACAGCGTATCCACTTTATCCTGGCCTGCAACCAGTTTATGTAAATAGAGGGG
>JAIKYR010000118.1 GCA_024682995.1 Bacteroidales bacterium
ACCGCTCGGATACCAGTTCGCCGCAAACTGACCAGACCCCAAACCCGCCTGGGAGAAATCCGCCGCTCCCGAGTTCACAGTACCACCCGGATTCATGGTACCTGCAGACAGATAGCACGCGCTGGCCTGATTGAACGTCAGCTTTATCGGGTTGCCCCAGTTTGGCTGGCCCGTGAAGGCAAGACTGCTGGCCTTGCTAATGTAAATGTACGCCTCATCCAACTTGTCCACCTTGCAAATGTGGTCGAACTCAAGATAGAACTTCCGCACTGAGTCCATCATGGAGGTGTTGGTCAGATCCACATCAAAATACATGACACTTGGTGTAAAATACATGTACACCGGCGTATGATATGACTTTGGAGAAGAGACATATAATTCAGCATTTGGCTTCCAATCCCCCGTGCCATCATGCATTGTAGAAGTCATCACATTGATAGTCGAATTATCGAAATTCTCATAGAACACAGTTGCCGTATCTATCACTTGCGCCACCATCAAAACTGGCAAGAATAATCCAACAACAGAAACTACTAATCTTCTCATTAAATATTTCATATATCTAAAACTAAAAATTATGACTGCATACAGTCTGTAAAAACAATCATTGCATATTCAGAATTAACTCATCAAATAAACGATTCCCCTACGCGTCATAACCGATACGTTCCACCTTCTCCATGCTGTCGATAGCGCGGAGCGACTCGATGAGGTTGGTGAGGGCGCGTACACTCTGGATATACAGCATTAGCGTGCCTGTGAACACGTTGTTCTTCGTCTCAATATTCAACGACCGGATATTCAAATCCAACTGCGAGGTGACCACATCGATAATCTCCTTGATCATGCCCTTGCGGTCGAAGCCTGTGAGGCGGATACCGGACAGAAAGGCCACATCCTGGCCTTTCCGCCACTTGGTCTTGATGATGCGGTTGCCGAATTTCGACATCTGCTCGATGGCATGCGGGCAAGAGGTCTGATGTACCACAATCTTATTGTCAGCCACCTGAAAGCCCACCACCTGATCGCCGGGGATGGGATTGCAACAAGTGGCTATCACATATTTGATTTTCTCGTAGTCCCCATCCAGCATGAAGGCGCTCGGCGTGGCCTTCAGCTGCTCGTCAATGAGGTCATCGATGGTGCGGTTGGAAATCTCGCCCGTAACTTTCCGTTTGAAACGTTCGATTTCCTCTTGCTGCTGCTTGTTCTCCTGTGATTTGGCCGCCAGTTCGGGATTGTCAGCCTGTGCGGCATTTCTGAGCTCGGAGCGCAGGAAGTCGCGGATACTCCGCTTGGCCTTGGAGGTACGCACAAACTCCACCCACTCCGCCTTCGGAGACTGGCGTTTGGAGGTGATAATCTCCACCTGGTCGCCGTTCTCCAGCACTTTGTTCAACGGCACGATGTTGTAGTTGACCTTCGCGCCGATGCAGTGGTCACCCAGATTCGTGTGCAGGGCGTATGCCAAATCCAGCACCGTGGAACCAGCGGGCAGCGTCTTCATGTCGCCCTTGGGCGTGAACACATATACCTCCTTCAAACCCAAATTCAGCCGCACCTCGTTCAGGAAGTCCAGCGCATCGGAGTCCTTGCTCATCAGGATTTCGCGGGTCTTGAGCAACCAGTCCTCCAGACGGGCATCCACATCGCTGTCATCGGTGCCGTCCTCCTTGTACTTGTAATGAGCCGCCAAACCCTTCTCGGCAATCTCATCCATACGCTTGGAACGGATCTGCACCTCCACCCACTTGCCCGCCTTGCTCATGGCCGTCAAATGCAACGACTGGTAACCGTTAGCCTTCGGATGCGTAAGGAAGTTGCGGTCGCGGGAGGGATTGGTCTGATATAACAGACATACAATCTTATATATCTTCCAGCAAATCTCAAACTCCTCCTCTATCGGACTATCGAAGACGAACCGGACAGCGAAGATGTCGTAGATATCCTCAAAATTCACATTCTTTCGAATAATCTTCTGATGAATGGAATAGATAGACTTGGTGCGGGAGGAAATCTCGGCATGGATGCCGTTGGCTTCGAGGTTCTCCTTGATGGGCTTCACAAACTCCTCAATGAGATGGGTGCGTTCCTCCTCGGTACCCTTCAACCGCTCGGCAATGGCATAATATTCCGTCGGGTTGGTGTACTTCATCGCATAGTCCTCCAACTCACTCTTGATAGTGTACAGACCAAGTCGATGGGCAAACGGGACGTAGAAATAGGAGGTCTCGGAGGCAATCTTCAACTGCTTCTCCGGTGGCATCGAATCCAGCGTGCGCATATTATGAAGACGATCGGCCAACTTGATGAGGATGACCCGCACATCTTTGGACATGGAGAGGAAAATCTTCTTGAAATTCTCAGCCTGGATTGACATGTTATTGTCAAACACAAGGTCTTCAATCTTGGTGAGACCATCGATGATTTCCGCCACGAGGTCGCCGAACATGTCGCGCATGTTCTCCAACGTGTAGTCCGTATCCTCGACCACATCGTGCAACAAGGCACAGATGACGGAGGTTGCACCGAGATTCATCTCCTTGCAACAAATCATGGCCACAGCGATGGGATGATAAATATAGGGCTCACCGCTCTTGCGACGCACACCGTTATGCGCGTTGGTAGCCAACACAAAAGCCTTACGGATGGCCTTGCGCTCATCCTTGTCGGTCTTGGGATACACCACCGTCAGCAACTCTCTGTACTTGCGCACGATGGCCCGATTTTCTTCTTGTTCGTTTATAATGTATGGCACGGAGGGAAATGGTTTGTGGTTTGTAAAGTTCGTAAGGTTTGTAATGTATATAAAGTTAAAAATAGGAAAGTTAGGAAAGTAGAAAAAACACCAACTATTAACTATTAACTATTAACTATTAACTATTAATTATTAATTATTAATTGTTAATTGTTCTTCACCAGTTTCTTCGTCGTTACCTGTTTTCCGTCGTTGAGGCGGAGTATATAGCATCCAGAGGGAAGACCGTGGAGGTTGATGGTGTTGACGCCCGGGACAAGAGTCTCCGTAGAGAGTGTGCGTCCCATAAGATCATACAAAGAACAGCGGATAGTCGGAGCATTGCTCTGGATTGTCAGGTAGCAGAAGTCATCGGAGGTGGGATTCGGGAAGAGAGTGTACGAGGATTGTTCGGAAGTCTCGTAATTCTGCACACCCACCGTATTGAGGGCCTTTAGCACGGCGGCATGGGCATCCACTTTGCCGTGACCGAAACGGATGGGCCCAAATTCTGCGGTGAACTCATCATTGTAGGCCGTCTCGTTGATAATATCATGGATTTGCTGCGGAGAGAGGTAAGGATTGGCCTGCAACATAAGCGCAGCCACACCGGCCACAAACGGGCAGGACATGGATGTGCCCGAAAGAGCGGCAAAACGGTAAGTTCTTCCGTTGAACGTGATGCTCTTCGTATAGGTGCCCGTATAAGTGTTTGTATAAGAAGAGATAGCGGACACCACCCCCTGACCGGGAGCCGACACATCCGGCTTCATGACATCGTGGAAGCAGGGACCGGAGCTGGAGAAATCAGCCAGCTCCCCGCCAGCCATGTTGCCGGCAGGTGCCCTGAAGCGGGATCGATGGGCTGCTACCGTAATCACCTCATCGATATTACCCGGCGTACTGATGCTATACTCATTATCGCCTTCCAGCCAGTCCGGATGTCCGGCAGGTCTGACAAAATCGCCGCCCCAGTTACCGTATGCTTTAGTAAGTTCGGCCACATTCCAAGCATGGAAAGTGCCTGTGTCAGCCGTCACGGCCAATCCGAACCGATACGTGCTGTTAGCCTTAACCCGCAGGCGTACGACAGGAGCCTGATTGTAGGACGTGGAGGATTGGATGTCGTAGTTATAGATGATGGTGTCGTTGCCCGCCACAAGAAACGTATCCACGTAGCCGTCATTGTTGGCAGTATTAATAAAAGGTATTTCAGCCACCGTCTCGAAACTGCTGTTCATCACATTGAATGAGAAGGCGAACGGGCTGTTGGCGGAGTTCATCATGGTGATGGAGGAGCCCCACAGGTATCCGTTATTGTACGGAAACAGGAACTGGCTCCGGATAGTGTCGCCGGGCTGGTTAAAGAGATGTTTGAGGTGGAACGGGGTATCGCCGTTGTTGCCGGCGGAGGTAACGAACAACACACCCAGGTCAGTGAGGCGGCGGATTTCGTCGGCCACCACGCCAGTGCCGTCCATATTGTCCATATAATAAACCCCCCAGCTCATGCTGATGACGAGCCGTTTGCCCTCCTGTTGGGCCACATCGTACATCCAGCGCCACGCATCAACCACATAATGCGGGTCTTCCAGATAGAAGGAGCAGAAGAGCAGGTTGGCCTCGTGCGCCACACCACGGTATTTGGTGCCGGCACCTCCGCCAGCGGCAATAGAGGAACAGTGCGTGCCATGATAGCCGTAACTATACGCATTGAACGTGTCGCAATGGGCCGTGAGCAACTCCTCAGGCCCGACATATTCCGTGCCGTAGTCAAAGCCTGCGGGCGCAGGGCCCGAGGTTTTGAACTGGTCCCACGCACGCAACACACGATAATGGATCATGTTGGTGTCGTAAAATACGGGATGGGTGTAATCGAAGCCCCAATCGGTAACACCGATGATAACACCATCACCGTTAAAACCTTGCGGAAGGCCTATCCCGTGCCATACACTGTCCACACGCCCGTCGCCGACGGCGTGATCCAGCCAAGCTTGGCTGTACAAATTGAGGCTGATTAGCCCCAAAAAGGCGATAAGTAGTATTCTTTTCATATTATCAATCTTTTATTCTGAATTGTAAAATGCTTAAAAAGTCTTTCAGTTGCGGGTTTTGTTCCATCATGTTGTTCATTTTGTCCTCCGAATTGATGATGACCTTCTTCTCCGCCTTCTGCTCATTCACGATGATTTCAAGGTCATCCACATTCAGTTTGAAATGGTTGCGCCAGTATTCAAGGATGGACTTCCGGCGGCTGTCAAACTCCTCTCTCTGGATGTCGTTTTTCACCGTAATACGGATAGTATCATCCTGGTATTCGGGGGTTTCATCTTTCAGATTGTAATAGATGAGGAAATTGTTGCTGAAGAGTTCCGTAAACAGCTGGTTCCAACAGGTGGCAAAGTCCTCCGGTTCAGAGGATGTTGCGGCGACGGGATTCTCCACGTCCGCTGGCTCTGTTGTCGGAGCGGGGTTTTCAGTGTCAGCCTTCGGCTCCGCCGGTTCGTTTGCCGCCGGAGGCTCATTTGCGGGACCGGCCTGCGGCTCCGTCGGTTCGCTTGGCGGCGGTGCCACACGCGCGCCACCCATCAGTCCCCGGATGGAGGGGATGTCCTGTATGGGCGGTGTGCCCGGATTAAGAAATGATTTCGTTGAAATCTGCGGGGTTGTGGAGTATGTAACCATCTTGGTTTCATCTGCACTGACGGCCTCCGCACCGTCTCCTGGATTTTTAGCGCTCCTGCGATTGCCTCGCCTTTTTATAGACGTAATTGGCGTTTATCTGCATCAGGCACAACTCCACCGATAGTCGCTTGTTGTTGGACATCTTGTAGTTGAAGTCGCACTGGTTGGCCAACTCCAACGCCCTGACAAGCAAGGCCCTGTCGGCTTTCTGCGATTGCTGTAGGAGCTGCTGTTTGATACTATCGGAAGTCTCCAGCAGAGTCACCGTGGCAGGGGTCTTGGCCATCAGCAGGTTACGGAAATGGGAAGCCATGCCGGCGATGAAGTTCTGCGGATCGAAGCCCTTGGCGATGATCTCGTCCAGCAGCAGCAGGGCCGAGGAGATGTCGTCGCTGAACAAAATATCCGTCACCCGGAAATAGTAGTCGATGTCAAGAACATTGAGGTTCTCGACGGTCTGCTGGTAGGTGATGTTCTTGCCGGTGAAGCTGACAATCTGGTCGAAGATGGAGAGCGCGTCGCGCAGGGCGCCGTCGGCCTTGGTGGCCATGACGCGCAGTGCCTCTTCTTCCACCGTCACGCCTTCCTGTTCAGCCACATATTGAAGGTGTTTGCGGATGTCATTCTCCGTAATCCGCTTGAAATCATACACCTGGCAACGCGACAAAATAGTGGGGATAATCTTGTGTTTCTCCGTGGTGGCCATGATGAACTTGGCATACGCGGGCGGTTCCTCCAAGGTTTTGAGGAAAGCGTTGAAGGCCGCACCGGACAACATATGGACCTCATCAATGATATAGACCTTATACTTGGCCCCTTGCGGGGGGATGCGCACCTGCTCCACCAGCGAACGTATGTCCTCCACCGAATTGTTGGAGGCCGCGTCCAGCTCAAACACGTTGAAGGAGGCCGAATCGTTGAAGGCGCGGCAGGAATCGCAAATGTTGCAGGGCTCGCAATCCTCCGTCAGGTGCTCGCAGTTGAGCGCCTTGGCGAAAATGCGCGCACACGTGGTCTTGCCCACTCCGCGGGGACCACAGAACAGGAAGGCCTGCGCAACCTTGCCGGTACGGATGGAGTTCTTCAAAGTGGTGGTGATAGACTCCTGCCCCACCACAGAATGGAAGGTGGTGGGACGGTATTTTCGGGCGGAAACAATAAAATTATCCATAGTCGGTAGTTGTCTTTTATGAGCGGCAAAGATACAATTAAATTTGCAAATCCCGCTCTTATCTTTTTCAATTCTCTCAGAACTATTCTATCAACATCCTACGGTTTATATCAAAAAAAAACATACCTTTGCCCACTTTATAATGAGTATCTTTGGCTTTTTTCAAAGTATTGTGAATTAAAGTCTTGTATAAATTTTACAAACGATGAACATATTGCAAAGAACAGGCTTCGCGCCAAAATCGTTGAAATCGGGCATCCTTATGCTGATGGTCGGTATGTTATTAACGGGAACAGGTTGCAAGAAGAACAAAGGCGACGCGGATGCCTACGGTGTTTGCGAGGCGACGGAAATCATCGTCTCGTCGGAAAGCAACGGCAAGATGCTGACCTTCAATATTGAGGAAGGACAGGCGTATGAGGCCGGCCAGACCCTTGGCTGCATTGACACGATGCAAACCTATCTGCAAATCAAACAGCTGGAATCCTCCATCAACGCCGTGCTGGCCCGCCGTCCGAACGCCACCTCCCAAATCAAGGTGCTGGAGGACAAGCTGGCCACCCTCAACAAGGAGAAGCAGCGCGTTCACAATCTCATCGAGGCCAACGCCGCCTCTACCAAACAGATGGACGACATCCAAGCGGAGATCAACATCACCAAGAGCCAGATAGCAGCCACCCGATCCACCCTCTCCACCCAAGACCAATCGCTTTTAGAGGAGGTGGAGGCCATGCGTTTCCAGCTGCAACAGCTGCGCCACGTGATGGAAAGCTGCAAGATCAAGGCCCCCATCACGGGCACCATCATCAACAAGTACATCGAAGAGAATGAGTTAGCCTATCAGGGCAAGCCTCTCTTCAAGATGGCTGACCTCACCAACATGTTCATCAAGGTCTATATCACAGAGGATGAGCTGGCATCCGTCAAGCTGGGACAAAAAGCCATCGTGCGTCTGGACAACAAGGACGGGAAACCCATCCGGCTGGAGGGCAAGGTGAGCTGGATTTCGCCGAAGGCAGAGTTCACCCCCAAGATGATCCAGACCAAAAACGAACGCGCCAATCTCGTCTATGCGGTGAAAATCAGCTTCAAGAACGACGGCTCCGCCAAAATCGGCATGCCCGGCGATGTGATTTTCAAATAATCCGAAACAAACCAACAAATCAAACACCAGTGAGCGCCATCAACATCCGGGGAGTCAATAAGACGTATGACGGCAAAGTTGTCGCCCTCAAGGACATCCACCTTGAAGTGGAGGAGGGGGAAGTCTTCGGACTGGTGGGCCCTGACGGCGCGGGCAAGTCCACCCTGTTCAACATCCTCACCACCCTTCTTCTGCCCGATGCAGGCGACATCCGCATCTTCCAGATGGATGTCATCCAGGACTACAAGGCCGTACGCCAGATCATCGGCTATCTGCCAGGCACCTTCTCACTCTACCCCGACCTCAGCGTGCAGGAAAATCTGGACTTCTTCGCGGTAATGTACAAGAGCAGCATTGAGGAGAACATGAACATCATCGAGCCTATCTGGAAGCAGATCTCGCCGTTCAAAGACCGTAAGGCGGGCAAGCTCTCCGGTGGCATGAAGCAGAAGCTGGCTCTCTGTTGCGCCCTAATCCACAGACCCCGTATCCTCTTTCTGGACGAGCCCACCACCGGTGTGGACCCCGTATCGAGAAAGGAGTTCTGGGACATCTTGAAGTCGATCCGCCAACACGGCATCACGGTGGTGGTATCTACACCCTACATGGATGAGGCTACCCGCTGCGACCGTATCGCCTTGATACAGAACGGAGAAATTATCGGCGTAAACCCGCCCCAAACCATCATTCAGAACTTTAAAGGCCACCTGTACACCTTCAAAAGCGACGACATCTTCTCGCTCCTTCAGGTGATGGAGCAGTGTCCGCTCCGTTGCAACTACTACCCATACGGCGAACATTGCCACGTGGCTTTTTATGAAGATATGGAAACGGCGATGCCGCAGTTCGAACGGTTTCTGGAAGAGCATCAGCAGCCGCACAGCAAAATCACCGCCATCCAACCGTCGGTGGAGGACTGTTTTATTGAGATTGTGAAAGAACCGATTAACAATTAACAATTAACTTAATAATTAATAATTAATAGTTCAAGGAATTTAAAGTAACGACCAAAAAATCACTAATCAATAACCTGGCATGTACAGTATCGAAGCCAACCAACTGACCAAGCAATTCGGCACCTTCACGGCGGTGGACCACATCTGCTTTGAGGTGCGGGAGGGGGAGATTTTCGGCTTCCTGGGGGCCAACGGTGCGGGCAAGACCACGGCCATCAAGATGATGAGCGGCCTGCTGCTGCCCACCTCGGGCACGGCGACAATTGCCGGCTACGACATCCTCACCCAGTCCAAGCTCATCAAGCGCAATATCGGCTATATGAGCCAGAAGTTCTCCCTGTACGGCGACCTGACGGTGTTTGAGAATATGCAGTTGTTTGGCACAATATACAAGATTCCCCGCAAGGAACTGAAAGAGCGCATCATGAATAGTCTCCGCGAGTTGGAGATGGACGCGCAGGCCAACACGCTGGTGGACTCCATCCCGCTGGGTTGGAAGCAGAAGCTGGCCTTCGCCACCGCCATCCTCCACCGGCCCAAGATTGTGTTTCTGGATGAACCCACCTCCGGTGTGGACCCCATCGTGCGCCGCGAGTTCTGGAAACTCATCTACCAGGCTGCCTCCAAGGGGGTCACCATCCTCGTGACCACCCACTACATGGATGAGGCGGAGTATTGCAACCGCATCTCCATCATGTCGGAAGGGCAAATCAAGCTCATTGGCACACCAGAGGAGCTGAAGAAGCAGATGGGCGTGGATTCCATCAACGATGTATTTGTCAAATTTGTAAAACGTTAGGGCTGGTATGAATGCGTTGAGTATGATATTGAAAAAGGAGTTCATCCACATCATCCGCGACACCATCACGCTGTCGCTGGTGTTGGCCATGCCCATCGCTTTGGTGCTGCTCTTCGGCTTCACCATCAGCACCGATATCCGCAACGCCAAGATCTCCGTGCTGGACCAGTCCAAGGACACACAGTCCAAATACCTGATAGACCGGCTGTCCGCCTCCGGCTATTTCCAAGTGATCTCCTATCCGAACAACGAGATGGAGATTGACTACGATTTCAAAAACAAAGACATAAAGCTGGCCCTCATCATTCCGCCTAACTTCGAGGGTTCGCTCTCCAAAGAACATTCGGCCACGCTCCAGGTGATCAACGACGTGTCGGACCTGAATGTGGCCTCCATTCTGAACAACTACGTGCGGGCGGTGGTGCAGCGTTTCACCTCGGACTACAACGATGAGATAAAACAGGGCGACGGCAACTTCGACATCACCGTGAAGATGCTGTACAATCCCGAATCGAACAGTGTCTATATGTTCGTACCGGGCATCATCACGCTGATTATGGTGCTCGTGACCGCACTATTGAGTTCCATCACGCTGGCCCGCGAGAAGGAGACCGGCACCATGCGCATGCTGCTGATTACGCCGGTAAAGAAACTGTATATCATTATAGGAAAGGTTATTCCTTATATGATTATCTCCTTCATCAGCACCATCGCCATCCTCGTCATCAGCGTCACCGTCTTCAAGATGCCCATCAACGGCAGCCTGCTGATGCTGTTGTTCCTGTGCATCATCTTCATGCTCACGGCAGCTTCGTTCGGTATGCTTATCTCCTCCATCAGCCGCACACAGGTGGATGCTATGATGATCACCATGATGGGCTTGTTCCTGCCCACGGTGCTCCTGTCGGGCTTTCTGTTCCCCCTGAACAGCATGCCGATGGTGTTCCAAGTGCTGGCTAACATCTTCCCGGCCAAATGGTTCATTCTGGCCATCAAGGACGTGATGATCAAAGGCTCCGGATTCTTCGACATCTGGTTCTACCTGCTCATCCTGTTCATCATGGCGGTGGTGTTCATCATTTTCAGTATTTCACGATTAGACAAACGGAATTAGCCATGAGAACGATTTTGATATTGATAAAGAAAGAGTTTCTGCAGGTGTTCCGCAATCCCTTGCTGCTGAGCATCCTGGTGGTGGCACCCATGGTGGAATTCATGATCTTCCCCTTCTGCGCCGACTATGAGATAAAAGTGCTGAACATCGCCTTCATCGACAACGACCGTTCCCAAATCTCCAAAGACATCATCCATAGTTTCAACTCATCTGGTATTTTTGTTTCCAAAGGTCTGTTAACCAGCAAGAAAGAGGCGGACGAGAAGATGAAGCACGACAAGATTGACCTGCTGGTCGAGTTTCCAAGTCATTTTGAAGAGTCGCTTTACAAGAACGAGCCCACGGTGATTGCGGTCACGGCCAACGCCATCAACAGCGTGAAGGCGGGCATCGGCACGGGTTATGTGCAGGAGATCATCGGCGGGTACATGCAGGACTTCGCGGCGGCACACACCCCGTCCAACATGTCGGCAGCCATGGCGCAGCAGGCTTCCATGCCAAGCCGCAGCACATCGTTATCAACGGAAGAGAATGAGACTCGGAAATCAAATTCCACCACCGTCATGCCCGTGCAGACGGTCGCGCCGCCGATGCCCATCCGCATCAACATCTCCAACATCTATTGGTACAACGAGCAGATGAACTACAAGAACCTCATCGTG
>JAIKYR010000147.1 GCA_024682995.1 Bacteroidales bacterium
CGCTTTCACACGAATGAGCAGGTGGATGAGGTCTAACTGCTCATTCGGGAAAATATAAAAAGGAATCTGACTGGGCAGATATTGTAGTGTGGGAGACTGAAGCCTGATCTGGTCGATAGGCCGGATGACGGGTGGCGTGGACCTGTCGGGTGTGGACATGGGTGATTATTTGAGAAGCGTGACAGTACCCTTTTGGTATTTGGGAGAACCGTCTTTCAACTTGAAACGGATGGTGTAGATGTAAACGCCTGGAGGCAATATGGCACCCGTGTTTTGGATGGTCCCGTTCCAACCCTCGCTCAAATCGCGGGTACGGAACACTAGTTGCCCGTTGCGGGAGAATACGTTCAGTTCGTAGGTGGTAACATCGATCTTGGTGTGCGTGACCGTGTCAGGGAACACGTAAAATTTTTCATTCTTTCCATCGCCGTTCGGAGTGAAGGCATTCGGGGCCCAGAAAGAGTAGGGGATTTCATTGTTCTTGGCACTTTTCACCGGCTCGGTCGGGGCATTTCCCGTAACAATGTCGGCAACCATCTCTTCGGAATGTTGTGCAGGTTTGCTGATGTTGGGGATCTCGGTGCTGGCCGGCAGGACAGGTTGGACAGTGCCGCTGCCCGATTTCGGTTGCATGTTGAAGGAGACGGGGGCGGTGGGGATGTTATTGGCGGGAACAGCAGCGAAAACCGGTTCCACCTCCGGAGCATTAACGACAGTAACCACAGGGGTGTTGGTGTTTTCTGTTTGTATTGCCGGTGCCACGGGTGCGGTGCTGGCCTCGCGGAATTGCGCATGTTGTGCAACCCGGACCTCTTGTGCTGGTGTGGCGGGAGTGATCTCCTGGGTGACGGCTGCCGGTTCTGACGGTGTTGAGGCCATGTCGGTGTGGCGGTTGCCTATGGTGCCCACCAATACGACGGCGGTAATGGCGGCAGCAGCGGTCAGTCCGCCGAGGGTGTAGCCCGCAATACGGCGCACGAGGCGGCCTTTGTTATATCTTACCACCTTGGAGTCTTGGGAAACGGCTTCCCAGCCGGCTTCGTCGGTGGGGGACTGGTATTGTTCAAACTGCGTTTTCAGATCTTTCATATTATTATATAATGGGTTCAAAATTGAAATTCCTCGTTGTTGAGATAGTTCTGTATTCTTTTCCGTAACATGCTTTTGGCTCGGGAGATGAGTGACCGCACATTGCTCGCGCTCTCATTCATCATCACCACAATCTCGTTTTGGCTGATGCCGTCAATGACGTACAGGTTGAAGGCAGTCCGGTATTTGTCAGGCAGCTCGTTGATGAAGCGTACCAGTTGTGCCATGGAGAGTGTCTCGTTGCCCATGACGGGTGCGGCCGGGTCTGCGTAGTCTGTCGATTCGATGTCGTCGGCCAGCCTCCGTTGCCGGAACCTGTAGTGGTCAATGGCCTTGTTGATGGTGATGGTTCGAAGCCAACCGCTCAAAGAACTGATGTTTTTGTAATCCTTGAAATGCGTCAGAATGAACACGAACGTGTCGTGGAACAGGTCTTCGGCATCCTGCTTGTCGGCGGCATACCGTTCGCAGATGCCTTTAATCAGCGGACCGTATTGGAGGTACAACTGCTTTTGGCTGTGTGTTTTACCAGCAATGCACCCGTTGATTATCTGTTTTTCTTCTTCAGTCATGGAATCACATAACTTTTATATAACGATTTACCATCGCTTTTGTTGCAAAAAAAATGCTTCTGTTGCTCCAAATACTTTTTTCTGTGTTGATCCTGTGAATGTTAATCCACGAGGTAGATTGCTAACGTGAGGCTGTGAATTAATTTTTTTTGAGAAAAGTTATGTTTAGTCGAAAAAATATTTATTTTTGCACCCCCTTGATGATACAAAGCGGTATTTTCAATATTATTTTATAAATCAATAAACTATGCAGAAAAAAGGTAACAAATACGGTACCCACCGTGTGATCGAGCCCAAGGGCGTTCTCCCGCAGCCGGCCAATAAGATTGACAACAACATGGATGAAATCTACGATAATGAGATCCTCATCGATGTGCAGACGCTGAATATCGACTCTGCTTCTTTCACAGACATTCATAATTATGCCAAACAACAGGCAGGTGAGGGCGCAAGCCAGGAAGCCATCATGGAGGAAGTGAAGAAGGAGATGTTCCTGAACGTGGAGCTCCAAGGCAAACACCGCAACCGCCGCACAGGCTCTGGCGGTATGCTCCTCGGTCGCGTGGAGAAAATCGGTGATGCCTTGAAGGGCAAGATCGACCTGAAAGAGGGCGACCGTATCGCCACCCTTGTCAGCCTCAGCCTCACGCCTCTCCGCATTGACGAGATCCTCGAGATTCGTCCGGAGGTGGATCAGGTGGACATCAAGGGCAAGGCCATCCTTTTCGAGAGCGGCATCTACGCCAAGATCCCGACCGACATGCCGGAGAAACTCGCTCTGAGCGCTCTGGACGTTGCCGGTGCTCCGGCTCAGACCGCCAAGTTGTGCCAATATGGCCAAACGGTCCTTATCCTCGGTGCGGGTGGCAAGTCCGGTATGCTCTGCTGCTATGAGGCCAAGAAGCGCGTCGGTGTTACCGGTAAGGTCATCGGCATCGCCAACAGCCCGAAGAGCACCCAGCGTATCAAAGACCTCGGCTTCTGCGATGTGGTGGAGTCTGCCGCTGGCATGACCCCCGTGCAGGTTTATGAACTCGTTGAGAAACTCACCGACGGCAAAATGGCGGATGTCACCATCAACTGCGTCAACGTACCTGACCAGGAGATGACCGCTGTGCTCTGTACCAAAGACGATGGTATCGTCTATTTCTTCTCCATGGCCACCAGTTTCACAAAGGCCAGCCTCGGTGCTGAGGGCATCGGCAGCGATGTGAACATGATCATGGGCAATGGCTATACGAAAGGCCATGCGGAATTTACTCTGCAAGAACTGCGCGAGTGCAAGGCACTGCGCGACATCTTCACAGAGTTGTACGCATAACCTATCCCATATAGTAATAATTTTTTGACGATGAAAGCGGGACTGAACGAGTCCCGCTTTCTTTTTTTGCGGCCCGCTGTTTTTGGCGGGCGGCTATTCTATTTTTTTGTATTTTTGCACCCTGTCTTGAAAAAGACAAATTATAGATTTTTAATACATTAATCTAACAAATATGCCAAGCAGAAGAAAAGAACTTTTTCCCAACGTTACCGATGCTGAATGGAACGATTGGAGATGGCAGGTCCGCAACAGAGTCGAGACCCTCGAAGAACTGAAAAAATATATCGACCTCACCCCCGAAGAGGAAGAGGGCGTGAAGAAGTCCCTCGCCACCCTCCGTATGGCCATCACCCCGTACTACTTGAGTCTGATCGACCCGAACAACCCGAAGTGCCCGATCCGCCGCCAGGCCATCCCGACGGCCGCCGAAGTGCACCAGTCGCCGGCCGACCTGCTCGACCCGCTGCACGAGGATGAGGACTCCCCGGTCCCCGGTCTTACCCACCGCTATCCCGACAGAGTGCTGTTCCTCATCACGGACATGTGCTCTATGTACTGCCGTCACTGCACGCGCAGACGTTTTGCCGGCCAGCACGACTGTGAGTCCACGCAGGACCGCATCCAGGCCGCCATCGACTACATCGCCTGCACCCCGCAAGTGCGCGACGTGCTGCTCTCCGGCGGTGACGCACTGATGGTGGGCGACAAGATGCTCGAATCCATCATCCAACGCCTGCGCGCCATCCCGCATGTGGAGATCATCCGCCTCGGTTCACGCACCCCTGTGGTTTGTCCGCAGCGTATCACCGACGACTTGGTGAATATGTTGAAGAAATATCATCCCATCTGGCTCAACACCCACTTCAACCACCCGAACGAGGTGACCGAAGAGTCTATGGCCGCTTGTGCCCGTCTTGCTGACGCC
>JAIKYR010000042.1 GCA_024682995.1 Bacteroidales bacterium
TCACACCCGGTTTACCCAACAGAAGGAACATATTGCGCTTATAAGCCTCCACACCGGGCTGGTCAAACGGGTTGACACCCAGCATATACCCGCTGATAGCGCAACTCATCTCGAAGAAATAGATCAGCTCTCCGAGATAAAACTCGTTGATTTCGGGAATCGTGATCCGGATATTCGGGACTTCACCATCCACATGCGCCTGGCAGGTTCCCTGCTGGGCAATGTGGTTAATTTCATTTATACTCCTGTGTTGCAGATAATTGAGACCATCGGTATTCTGCTCATCGAACGGAATCGGAACGGTATGATGCGTATTCTCCACGGTCAGGACCGTCTCAAAGAGCTGGCGGGAGCCGTCTTGGATATACTGGCCGAGGGAGTGCAGGTCAGTGGAGAAGATGGCGCCTGCGGGGAAAATGCCCTTAAGTTCCTTACCTTCGCTTTCGCCGAAAAGCTGTTTGAACCATTCTATCAGATAGAAGAATCTGGGTTCGAAGGAGGTCATCAGCTCCACCTTCAGATTCTTGTTATACAAAACGTTACGCAAAGCGGCATACTGCATAGCCGGGTTGGTGTCGAAGGTTTTCGCCTCCATCAGTTGCTGGCGCATGGCGCGGGCGCCGTCCAACAGCTTGCGGATGGAGAAGCCGGCGGCAGCAATAGGGAGCAGGCCCACGGGGGTAAGCACGGAGTAGCGCCCGCCCACATCATCGGGGATGACAAAGGTGGGATAGCCGGACTGGTCGGCGAGCGTCTTGAGGGCGCCGCGGGCCTTGTCGGTGATGGCCACAATGCGCTGGCGCGATTCCTCCACGCCGTATTTGTGTTCACAATGCTGCTTGAGGATACGGAAGGCGATGGCGGGTTCCGTAGTGGTGCCGGATTTGGAAATGACCACGAGGCTATAGTCCTTCACGGCGAGCACGTCCAGCAGGTCGTGCAGATAATCCTCGCTCATGTTGTTGCCGGCATAGACAATCTGCGGTTTTTCGTTCGGCAGCATAGGGCTGAAGCTGTGCTGCAGGGCTTCGATGACGGCGCGGGCACCCAAATAGGAGCCACCAATGCCGATCACCACCACCACCTGCGATTTGGCAGCCAAGCGTGCGGCTACGGTTTCCAATTCCACAACATCCGATTCGGAAACCTCCTGGGGCAGATTCACCCAGCCGAGGAAGTCATTTCCCCTGCCGGTTTTGTTGACTGTTTCCAGATAGGCGGCTTCTGCCGCAGGGGCTTGGGCCTTCAACTCGGCCTCGGAAACAGCAAAGAGGGCATCTTGGAAAGAAATCTTCATAACAATAATTTATAGGTTATAATTTAGATTATTAATTTTCAAAACATTATACTTCCAACATAAAACAGAGGCTGCAAAGATAGAAATTTTGTATTTTTGCGCCTTTAAAAAAAAGCGATTTTGAAAATTTTTTTCCTCAAAATATATCATTTTTTTGACGAGCACCGTTCCGCGCTATGGCTCACACTCCTGTTGGTGGTGGCTTTATGTGTGCTGTCGGCGCTGCGCCTCCATTTTGTGGAAGACATCGGCAGCTTCCTGCCTAACAATCGCGAAAACAAGCGCATAAACGAGGCCTATCAGCATCTTGGCGGCGACAACAAGTTGGTCATCAGCATCGCCATGAAGGATGCCGCCGCAGAGGCGGACCCGGATCTCCTCTCCTCGGTGGCTGACCGGATGGCCGAGAAGCTGGCCGAAGCCGACACGACCACTCTCATCAAGCAGGTGCGCTATCAGGTGGACAACCAGGAGGTGGAAGGCGTAATGACCTTTATATTGGACAATCTGCCCTACTTCCTCACCGAGGACGACTACGCCCGCATGGACACGATGCTTGCCCCCACGCACATCGCCACGCAACTGGCCGCCGACCGGCAGCTCCTCGCCTCGCCCGTGCCTATGATGCGGCCAATGATCCAGCGCGACCCGCTCTTCTTCTCCTCCAACGTACTGCAAGCCCTGTCCGAATTCAAACTCGATGACAGCTATCAGACGGATAATGAGCATATTTTCAGCAAAGACGGGAAAGAGGCCCAGGTGATTGTGACCTCCAACTATCCGTTGAGCGAGACCAAGCGCAACGGCCAGCTTGTGCACCTGATCGACCAGACCATGCAGGAGGTTGAACAACAACAGGGCAGCGTGCGCATCTCCTGTTTCGGTGCCTCGCAGGTGTCGCTGACCAATTCCAGACAGATAAAGAAGGACAGTTTCACGGCCATTGGCATTTCCCTGCTGCTCATCGTCGCCCTACTCTACTACTATTACCGCAATTTCCGCAGCATCCTGATGATTCTGGTATCAATCTCCTTCGGGGCGCTGTTTGCCTTAGGATTCATCGCGTTCGTCAAGAATCCGGTGTCCGTCATCGCCATCGGAGTAGCCTCCATCATCTTAGGCATTGCCATCAACTACCCTATCCATTTCCTATCGCATTTCAAGCGCACCGATGATAAAAAGCAGATAATCAAAGACATTGTCAATCCGTTGCTGATCGGCAACATCACCACGGTGGGAGCTTTCCTCAGCCTTCTCTTCATCAGTTCCGATGCCATGAAGGACCTCGGGCTCTTTTCCGCCCTGCTGTTAGCCGGCACCATCCTGTTCGTGCTCATCTTCCTGCCGCACCTTACGGGGAAGCATTTCCAGGGCACAAACCGCGACCTTGCCTTCCGGCGGGTGGCCGAGTTCCGTTTCGAGAACATCCGTGGGCTATTCTGGATCATCATTGCGTTGACCATTGTATTTTACATCTTCAGTTCGCGCACCTCTTTCGACACCGACATGCACCATATCAACTACATGACGAAAGAGCAACAGGCGGCCTTCGACAAACTGCGTACCGAGAGCGACACCACCGTCAACACGGTATATGTCATCGCCGAGGGAAAAACCTTGGACGAAGCGCTATCGAACCAAGAAAAAATACTGGACAAACTGACATTAGCCGATAGCTTATACCCCTCCGCCATTGCCCGTTACAGCGGCATCGGACGGTTCATTCCATCCCAAGAGACACAGCGGCAACGGCTTGCGCAATGGAACAACTTCTGGGAAGGCCGGCGTGAAGCATTTTGTGCCGACTTGGACCAAGCGGCTTTGCGCAACGGATTCAATCCGGAAGCCTTCGCCCCGTGCAAGGAAGCCATCACACGAACATACACGATTCAAGACAGCGGCTTCTTCCAACCGATTTGGGAACCGTTAGCCACCAACTACATTGTGCAGACAGAAGACAAGGTGATGATTTACAACATCTTGAAAGTAAAAAAAGAGAATAGTGAAAACATCGACATCGACCTGAACAGGATATTGGAGCATGATAACGGGTTCGCCTTCACCGACACCTCCATTGCCTCGCGGTTAGTGTCCGCACTCTCCTCCGACTTCAACTATGTGCTCTACATCTGTGGAATCATCGTGTTCGCCTTTCTGTTTTTCTCTTTTGGAAGATTGGAAATCAGCCTCATGGCCTTCCTGCCGCTCTTCATCGCCTGGATCTGGATTCTGGGCATCATGGGCTTGACGGGCATCCGTTTCAACATTGTCAACATCATCTTAGCCACCTTCATTTTCGGCATGGGCGACGACTATTCTATTTTCGTCACGGAGGGACTATTATACGAACACGCTTACGGACGCAAGATGCTGGCGCAGTTCAAAAACTCCATCATCCTGTCGGCCTCCATCATGTTCATCAGCATCGGGATGTTGGTATTCGCCAAGCATCCGGCCATGCGTTCACTGGCGGAGGTAACCATCATCGGGATGTTCTCCGTAGTGATGATGGCTTACATAATCCCGCCGCTGGTCTTCAAATGGCTGACTACCAAGAAAGGCCAGCCGCGCAAGCAGCCAGTGACCTTGCGAAGTGCCTTGTGCAGCATCATCGGATTCCCCTACTTCTTCCTCGGGGTGGTGGCTCTATCCATCTCCGGCTTCTTCCTGCTTGTGCTTGGCGGCAGGACCGACAAGCACAAGCTGCAATACCACAAAGTGTTGCGTCGGCTCATGCTCTCCACCGCCCGTGTCATCCCCAACTCATCGTTCCGCATCCTCAACCCCCACGGTGAGGACTTCGAGAAGCCGTCGGTCATCATCTGTAACCATCAGTCGCACTTTGACCTGCTCTACACGCTGCTGCTCACACCCAAGATGATCGTGCTCACCAATGACTGGGCATGGAACATGCCGCTCTACCGACGCATACTCCGCAACGGCGACTTCCTGCCCGCCTCCTACGGATTCGACCATAATTTTCCCAAAGTAAAACAGATGGTGGAGAAAGGCTACTCTGTGCTGGTGTTCCCCGAGGGCACGCGCTCCGCTGACCATTCCATCCTGCGATTCCATCAGGGCGCATTCCTGCTGGCCGACAAATTGGGGCTGGACATCCTGCCCATCATCGCACACGGCATTGGCGACATGTTCCCGAAATACGACACCTACATCCATCGCGGGCAGGTGACCATCTCCATCGAAGAGCGCATCACCGCAAACAACGAACACTTCCGCCATCAGCGGACCCCGCTGGAAACCGCCCGGCTGGTGCGTCACTTCTACATTGACCGGTATGCCGAACTTAAAAAAACGTGCGAAACCCCCGACTATCTCAAAGACCTTGTTTTACACAAATACATTTACAAAGGGAAAAGCATTGAAAATCACTGTCGCAGCAAGCTATCGTGGCGGCAGAATATGGCAGATGCCCTGGCATCCATACCTGACAACGCCACCCTGCTGTACCAGAACTGTGGCAATGGCGAACTGTCGCTGATGGCCGCCCTTCTGCGCCCGGACCTGAACATCACGGCATACGACGCGGACGAAGACCACATCGCCATCGCCAGCCACTGCCTACCGCTGCCGGACAACCTACACTACACCCACACGCTCCCCAACCCTGCCGCCTTTGACCATATTTTTGACGAAACCGAACTCTAACACATAAACAACACCAAAATCAAAACGCATGTCAGCCACTCACAGTGACCAACATTACGACATCATCATCCTCGGCACCGGCCTCGGCGGTCTGGTGTGTGGCTATATCTTGAGCAAGAACGGCTTCAAGGTGCTGTTGTTAGAAAAGAACACCCAGATTGGCGGGTGTCTGCAGACTTTCAAACGCTTCGGTGTCAAGTTCGATACGGGAATGCACTACATCGGCAGCATGCTGCCCGGACAGATCCTGCACCGACTCTTCCATTATCTGAACCTATTAGACGATGTGCCCATCAGCCGGCTGGATGAGAACGGCTATGATGTGTTTTCGATTGCAGGCCAGCACTACCAATATGCATCGGGCTATGACCATTTTGTGGACACTCTCGCGCGGCAATTTCCAGACAATCGTGAGGATTTGCGCGAATACACCCGTCGGTTGCAGACCATCGCCGATGCCTCCCCACTATACAACTTGAGAAAAGTGGAGGAGAACGTCTTCATCGAAGCGGACTACATCAAGACGAGCATTAACGACTTCATCGCCTCGGTCACGGACAACCGGACCCTAAGGGACGTGCTGGCGGGCAACCTGCCCCTTTATGCCGGCGTGCGCGACAAGACACCGACCTATATCCACGCACTCATCAACAACTTCTACATCCAGAGTGCATGGCGCATCGTGGGCGGCAGCGACTGCATCGCGCAATCCCTGGCAAATTCCATCCGCCGTTTCGGTGGAGAGATCCGTACCTGCAGCGAGGCCAAACGCATCCTTTGTAACGACACGCAGGCCACGGGTGTGGAGCTGAGCAGCGGGGAGATTATCGAAGCCGACTCCATCATCTCAAACTTCCACCCGCAAGCCACCATCGACATCATCGATTCCCATCTCATACGGAAAGCCTACCGCGACCGCATCCACGGGTTGGAGAACACTATCTCCAATTTCACCGTCTATATCAAATTCAAGGAGAAGGCAACACCCTACCTCAACTACAACTACTTTTTTTATGAAAATGAGAATGTGTGGAAAGCTAACGACCGGAAACCCGGAGATCCGTTACGCAGCTACCTGTTCATGCACCAGTGCGCACAAGACGGACAACAATGGGCGCAGAGTGCCGAACTCATCGGATATATGCAGTTCAATGAGGTGGCCAAATGGGCTGACACCAAGGTCGGGTGTCGCGGCGAGGAGTACCGCGAGTTCAAAGAGCGCACCGCCGAGCACTACCTTGACGTGCTGGAACGTTCGTTCCCCGGAATACGCGCCCACATCGAAGACTACGAAACCTCATCTCCCCTTACCTACCGCGACTACACCGCCACCCGATTCGGGTCCATGTATGGCATCATCCGCGACAAGAACTTCCCGACACAGACGCTCGTGTCGCAACGTACCAAAATCCCAAATCTGTTCATGACCGGCCAGAACATCAACTCGCACGGCATCTTAGGCGTCACCATCGGGGCTGCCCTCACCTGTGCGGAGTTTTTGGGGTTGAATAAGGTTATTGATGAGGTTGAGAATAATTAATAATTAATAATTAATAATTAATAATTAATAATTAACAATTAACAACTACAGACTAAGGGTTAGTGGCGAAAGGCCGAAGACTTTAACTTCATAACTCCAACAACAACAGCCAATAAAAGACCAACGATATGAAACTGAAACTGATTTATCCGAAATGGAAAAAATTGCCTGGGCAGACCACGTTCAATCTGCCGCCTCATGGGCCTGTGGTGTTTGCTGCCACGTTGCCCGAATATGTGGATGTGTCTTTCACGGACGAGAATGTGGAGGAGCTTGACATGGACGAGGCGTGCGATGTGGTGGCCATTTCGATGATGCTGACCACGCAGGTGAAGCGCGGGTGGGCCATTGCCGATGCCTACCGTGCCAAGGGCATTCCCGTCATGTTCGGCGGCATCTCCACCATGCTGCACGCCGAGGAGACGCTTTTGCACGCCGACAGTATCTTCCTGGGCGAATCGGAGGGCCGCCAGGAGCAGGTTTTCCAAGATTTGCAGAACGGATGTCTCAAGAAAGTTTACAACTACATGGGGCATCAGCCCGACATCGCGCTGGTGGGGCCCGCGCGCCGCGACCTATACAAGCGAGAGCTCTACAACCACAAGGGTGTGCAGATGGTGGACCTCTTCCACGCCTCTCGAGGCTGCCGTTTCAGCTGTTACCCGTGCGCTGTGTCTTACCTCGGAGGCCGATGCTTCCGCCCACGGCCCATCGACCAGACCATCGCCGACCTGGAGACCATTGACAACAACCGCCTCTTCATCGTGGATAACTCCCTGGCACAGGACAAGCAATGGGAGATGGACCTCTTCCGTGAAATGATCCCCTTGAAGAAAAAATGGATCAGCCACACCATCGAGGACGACCCGCAGGTGCTGGACCTCGCCGCCCAAGCCGGCGCCTGGTACGTGTATCAGGCCGTCTATGACACCTCCGACTACATCAAGGAGCGGGTAAAACGCTACCACGACTACGGCATCGGCGTGGAGGGCACCATCCTCTTCGGCCTCGACAACCAGACCGAGGACGATATTTTACGCCTCATCGACTTCCTGCTTAAGATCGACCTTGACCTGGCCGAGTTCACCATTCTGGCTCCTTTCCCGCACACCAAGGCCTACGACGACCTCATGCGGCAGGGGCGTATCTTCGACCACGACTGGGACCACTACAATGCCGGACAGGTGGTGTATCAGCCCAAGCATATGAGTCCCGACCGCCTGCAGGAGCTCTACGAGTACGCATGGAAAGCTTTCTACCAGGATGAGACGCAGGAGGAGAAGATGTTCAAGCTTTTCACCAAGGTGATGCTTCGGGAGATGGAGGACGGGACCTACCGCCCACGCAACCGCAAACTCGCCAACAAGAGCTTCGGCAAAGATGTGGATCGCAGCAAGAGTCATTTCAACGAGTTTTAAGACAAGAATTCAAGATATCCGATAGTTCGGTCAGGGGCGGCAGTGCAAGCACTGCCGCCCCTGACTTTTTATCCACATTTTACATGAGTTATCCACAATTGAATACTGGCAACTGTAAAATTCATACTTTTGCCAATTCACGTTATACCAACAAGTGGATTAACTTAAAAACCTAATACTATGAAAAAACTTTATCTATTCCTTATCTTCGTTCTGGCCACCTTTGCTGTGATAGCCCAGACCCCTCAGAAAATGACCTACCAGGCAGTGGTGCGCAACAGCGCCAACACCTTGATTGCCAACCAGAATGTCTCGGCACGAATCTCCATCGTGCAAGGCAATGCCACCGGCACCGTAATCTATACGGAAACGCACCAGGTAACCACCAACGCCAACGGCTTGATGACCGTGGAGATTGGCGGCGGTGCGGTCGTAACGGGCGCATTCGACCACATCAACTGGGCCAGCGGGCCCTATTTCCTGCTGACGGAAATCGACCCTGAAGGCGGAATCAACTACAGCATCACCACCTCGCAACAGCTGATGAGCGTGCCGTACGCGCTGTTCGCGCAGGAGGCCGCCAACGGCTTCACCGGCGACTACAACGACCTCACCAACATTCCGAACTTCTCCCCCGTGGCTACCAGTGGCGATTACAACGACCTCACCAACAAACCCGTCATCCCGAATGTGCCCACCAACGTGAGCGCCTTCACCAACGATGCCGGCTACCTGACCTCTTTCACCGAAAACCAAATCCTGACCATCAGCCACGACACCATCTACCTTACCGGTGGCAGCTTCGTGAAACTGCCCACGGCCGTAGGTTTCAGCGGCAGCTACAACGACTTGACCGACAAACCGAATCTGTTCTCCGGCAACTATAACGATCTGACTGGCAAACCAAACCTGTTCTCTGGTGACTATAACGACCTGACCAACAAGCCGACATTGTTCTCCGGCAGCTGGAATGACTTGACCGGTAAGCCTGTTATCCCCACTGTTCCCACTAACGTGAGCGCCTTTAACAACGATGCGGGCTATCTGACCACCTTCACCGAGAGCCAGATCCTTACCATCAGCCACGACACCATCTACCTTACC
>JAIKYR010000055.1 GCA_024682995.1 Bacteroidales bacterium
GGCATGACGACGGTAGCGTATGCCTCTGTCTGTCAGAGTGGTCTCTCTTTTGACGGTCAGCTGTGGCTTCGCGAAGAGATCATCCCGGATTTGAAAAAACTCACAGATGCCATCCATGCGGAGGGTGCCAAAGCCTCCATCCAGATCGGCCACTGCGGTAATATGACACACCGCAGCACCTGCGGATGCAAGCCACTCTCCCCGTCGGGACGTTTTAACCTTTATTCACCCACTTTCACGCGCCAGATCACCAAGGCGGAAATCTACGAGATGGTGGAAGACTTCGGACGCGCTGTGGATCTCTGCCGCCGCGCCGGCTTCGACTGCATCGAATTGCATGCAGGTCACGGTTACTTCATCAGCCAGTTCCTGTCGCCCTACACCAACCGCCGCAAGGACGAGTTCGGTGGCTCGTTGGAAAACCGTATGCGCTTCATGAAATTAGTGGTTTCCAAGGTGATGGAAGAAGCTAAGGACGACATGGCCGTGGTGGTGAAAACCAACATGTATGACGGTTTCCGCAGCGGTATGCAGGTGGACGAGTGCATCAAGGTAGCCCAAGAACTGGAAAAACTCGGTGTACACGCTTTGGTGCTCACCGCCGGTTTCGTGAGCAAAGCCCCCATGGAAGTGATGCGCGGTGCCATGCCCATCAAGACCATGGCTTACTATATGGATATGAAGAAGTTCTGGTGGCTGAAATTCGGTCTGCACCTTGGTGGCCGTATTGTCATCCCAACGGTGCCCTACAAGGATGCCTACTTCTTCGAGACAGCCATGAAATTCCGCAAAGCCCTGAAAATGCCGTTGATTTACGTGGGCGGTATGGTGAAGAAAGAGGATATGGAGATGGTATTGGATGCCGGTTTCACCGCCTTCCAGATGGGCCGCGCCCTGATTCAGGACACCGATTTCGTCAACAAGCTGCATTCCGGTGAGGTGACCGCCAGCGGCTGCGGACACTCCAACTACTGCATCGGTCGTATGTACACCCTAGATATGAAATGCCATCAGTGCATGGAGAAGAACGGACTTCCCTGCCGTTTGCAAAAGGAAATTGAAAAAGCCGAAGAGGCTGTCAAAAAGACCAACCGGTAATGGCAGATATTCTGATTGTGGACCGGGTACACCCTTATTTAGCGGAGCAGCTTTCGCTTCGCGGGTTCACCTGCCACACGGACATGACGTTTACCCAAGACTCATTCAAAGCCGGGCCAGACTGCTGGTCCGGCTTGATTATCCGTAGTCGTTTTGTTATTGACAAAGCGGTGATTGACTCCAAGCCCTCGTTGAAATTCATTGTCCGCATCGGCAGTGGAGTGGAGAATATTGATGTGGCGTATGCGGAGAGTAAGGGGGTGCGAGTCATTTCCACTCCAGAGGGCAACGCCCACGCTGTGGCGGAACACTGCCTCGGCTTGCTGTTGTCTTCCCTGCGGCACATCCCCACTGCCAATCAGGAGGTGCGCGCCGGCGAGTGGCTGCGCGAGAAGAACAAGGGCACGGAACTGAACGCCCACACCTACGGAATCATCGGCTACGGGCACACAGGACCCGCCTTCGCCCGTTTGCTTACCACCCTTGGCTGCACCGTGCTCGCTCACGATTGCTATAATCCCGCCGCCGGCGACGCATACGCCCGCATGACGACCATAGAGGAAATCTTCGACCAGTGCGATGTTATCTCCCTGCATGTCAACTACCGTCCTGAAAACCACTATCTTGTCAATGACGAATGGATTCGCGCCGTGAGAAATCCCTTCATCCTGCTCAACACTTCCCGCGGGCAGGTGGTCAACACCGCCGACGTGGTGCAACATCTGAAAAGCGGCAAAATCCTGGCCGCCGGCCTTGACGTGCTGGAATACGAAAGCCCCAAGTTGAAAAACCTGCCCAAAGAGGAGTGGCCCGAGGCTATGGTGCAGTTGGCCGCGATGGACAATGCGATCCTCACCCCACACGTGGGCGGCCAGACCCTGGACGCGGAACTGCGCCATGCGCAAGTTGCCGTGGAAAAGATTGTGAAAAATCTACTTACTTTCTAAAATCTGTTGCAATTCATCCGCTGAAAAGCAGGTGTTAATAACGGAAGGCTTGCCCTTTTTGCCTGCTTTCTTCTTCCCATTTGTCTGCATCGGCGGGATGATGTAACGATAACACAACCGGAGGTTGGTTTGTACGCACAGCCGGAGCAGGTAATCGGTCATCGCATTGTCATTCCCCTGCAGGGCTGATAGTATAACCATGCGTAGGACATTCTCTGAGAGAACCATACCCGGTCTCAAAATGGAATGGTAAAACACCAGTTTTCCCCCTTCCAAACCAATAGAATCCATCATTGTAATATCATCAAGATGCATGGGACATTGTTTGTTGGTGACATCTATGATGGGATACAAGGCTTCCATCGGATTGCTTGTTTCTTTTTTTGATTCTTCCTGTACAACATCCGCCACTTCTTGAGCGGAAAAACGGATGTGCAGCGTGTCGCCCGTCTCCACAATGGCGTAGTGGTATATCAGTCCGCTGTGTACTTTCTCCAGCTGTTGATACAAATTGCTTTGCGTTAAGGCAAACTGCAACTGTTTCCGCAGGCTCTCTTTCAACACATTCGTATCTGTTGAGAGGAGCTGTCTGACAGAATCTATCCGAGCAAAATAATGAAGGTTTTCCAGATCGTAATTCATTTTGTAGATAACAATCCCGCCAGAGGTCATCGGCATCATCTCTTGATTATAATGTTCTATTTCTTCGGCAAAGCTGGTGGCAAGCATTTGTTCCGCAAAACGTTCTGCTGTAATGGAATCATTTATTTCCGCCTGATATTTCGCAGCTTTTATCTCCTCAGGTGTCAGGAAAAAATCTATAGTCTTATGCGTGTTTTCTTCGATGAAAAGGATTTGCATTCCTTTAATACGCTGAAAAACAGCTTCACAGGTGATCACGGTGTCTAAAATCTCCAACGTGTCGGAGCTGTCCTCCCAAAGGGATTTGCAAACAGAAGCAAAATATTGCTTAACCACATCCACCTTTTCAGACGATAGGGAACCGAAAGGTATTTTATTCTCGTTGACAATAACGGTTATTTGTAACAGGCTGTCCTGAAAACTGGCTTGTATATCCTTGATCGTATCGGAAAGATACATTTCTCTCACCTCATCACTCATAAAGGTTTCCGCAATTTCCTTCATAAAAAGGTTCATCCATTCATCATCTAATAGAACAGGTTTGAGCCCATTATGACGGAGTTCCTTTAATCGTGACAGCGGAATGAGAAATTTTATTCTTTCATTTCCATGTTGTTTGTATAAATTGTATAATATGGAGTATTCTGCCGTGATGAATTCATCCAGCACATTCGGATCTTGGAGGAGCTGTTTCTCGATATTGTACTTATAAAACGAAAATCGATTGGTAAATTCTGTAAAAATCAATGGGTAAACCGACTGAAACCAAACGATGGTGTCTTGGCTGATTTTGATGGAATCTGTTCGAACAGGGTTTTCCTCAGTTATTGGAGTGTTGTCCTGTTCCTGATAGTAGATTTGCTGGCGAAAGTATTGCCTTTTCATCCATTTTTCACTGTTCTTGTAGGCGGGTTTGGTGCGATCGGCCCAAATCTGCCGTGCTTCCGCAGGGGAATATTTGATTGAAAGAACAGATTTGGATCCTGGTTTCACCACATTATAAACAAAGCCACCCTTGATGTCGCCCAACTTTTCCAGCAGATAATTATATACTACCGCTTCTTTGCGATAGCGGATTCTATCGGCGAAATAGGCTCTCAATTCCAGCGAATCGCAGCCTGTCAGGAAGTTATCATTCAGTGTAATATGAAAAATCAGGTATCCGGGTTGGTATGTCAGTTTGTTGACCATCCACCATCCTTCATTGTAAGGGCAGTTCCTTTTATTGTTCATGCCCACCACTTTGGCAAACATCTCCCGGTCAATGGGTTGAGCCTGGATGGGAAGCAACAGACTTGAAAAGAGAAAAGCCAGCAATAACCCTATTTTTTTCATCCAAGTCAACTATGTTGTTTTGCTAATGGGAAAAGGTTATTATTTGTTGCGGGTCTTGTACATGTCCAGCACGTTTTGCATCAACATGGCGATGGTCATGGGGCCTACGCCTCCGGGCACGGGGGTTGCGGCACTCAGTCGTTGTTCCAATGCCTCGCGTGTGCGCGGACTGTACACGTCGCCCTCCAAACCCTCTTCCGTGCGGTTGATGGCCACATCGATGAGGATGGCACCCTCTTTGAAGTCTTCCGGTTTCAGCAGGTTGGGATGTCCCGCCGCCGTGATGATGATGTCGCCGATGCGGGTGATGTCCGACAGATGGCGGGTATGCGAGTGACAGAGCGTCACCGTGGCGTTCTGGCGGATAAGCAGTTGCGCTGTAGGCTCGCCCACCAGCTGGCTGCGCCCGATCATCACCGCATGTTGACCGGCGACCTCTATATTGTTGGTTTCCAGCAAGGTCATAATGCCTTTGGGCGTGCAGGGCATCACGTAAGGTTCGCCCAAGTGCAGCAGGCCCACGTTCATAAGGTGCAGGCCGTCGGCGTCTTTCCGATAATCAATGGATTCCAAGATACGGGCGCTGTCGTAATGGTCGGGCAACGGCAATTGGATAAGGACGGCATCCACCGAGCGGTCGTTGTTCAGACGGTCCACAAGGTCCAGAATATCCCGTTCCGGGGTTGTGGCCGGCAGCAGATAGGTCTGGCAGTCCATGCCGAGCGACAGGCAGGTTTTCTCCTTGCTTTTCACATACGACATGCTGTCGGGGCGGTCGCCCACCAGGATGATGGCCAGTTTGGGCACGCGGAACCCGATGGCCTTGATCATTTCTACCTCTTTCGCTATCTGCGCTTTAATCTGTTGGGCACAAGCCTTGCCGTCAATGATTTTCATAAGGGAACAAATTAATCCGAATACTTGATTTTATCAATGATGATATATGCGCCGGGGTACAGGTCGCGCACTTCCACCAGCATCTTGTAGGCATCCAGGCGGGTCATGAAGTCGCCCACGCGGATTTTGAAGTAGGGTTCTGTATAGGAGATGTAGGCTGGCACTTCCGGAAAGCGGGCTTGGAAGAGCGCGCGTTCGTTTTCCGCCGTGTTGCGCGAGTTGGTGCCTGTGACGGCCATAATCTGCACCCGGTATCCTTTCGTCTCGCCCACTCTCTCCCATACTTTGACATAATCCGACTGGATGGCCTCAATTCCAGGCTCCACATCATACTGGACCTGTGCCATCGAAAACATGCAAATTGCTAACAATAAAAAGGTTGCAATTACGTTTCGCATAAGTAAATTTTTGGCAAAAATAGAAAAAAACATGAAACCACGCTTTTTTATTTCCGGAAACGAATTTCCGAAGATGAATCACCTCGCAAATTAATCGTACTTTTGCCGCCTATTTGTTATGCAATGAAAAAAATTATTTTGATAACCGGAATCCTGGCCCTGTTCGCTACCTCCTGTTCTCCGAAAATCAACGGGGTGCGGAAACATCGTCGTGACCGCAACTGCGGGTGCGAAAATATGGCCCCTAAGCCGATGGATTGCACCTTAACCTCCACTGCGGACTTCTCCCCTAACCCCGCACTATAGTCTGCCATGAAAAAGATATTGTACCTGCTTGTCCTTTGTATGGCTTTGGCCGCCTGTCACTCCGACAAAAACCGGATTGTGATTGAAGGTACGCTGGATAATGCCGGACGTGAGCAGATACGGCTGGCCGTCATCCTGCCCGATGGGAATTGCTTTATTGATTCAACAAAACTCAAAAACGGACAGTTCCGTTTCGAAATCCAGGCCCGCAGCCAGTCTGAAAAAACCCGCGCCACTACTCCCATGATGTATCAGTTATCATTGTCTGACGACAACACCCTGACCACCATAGCCAAGGGCGGCGACCATATCCGCATCACTGCCAATGCAGAGAAGCTCGTCCGTGGATATCATGTGGAGGGCAGCGAGGAGGCCGTCTTAGTGGGACAGTTGGACAGTGCCTTGGCCCTCTTTGCCGATTCCAGCGACCATCTGCTCGCCATCTTCCAGCAGTATGTGGACAACGATTCTGTTCGGGAATACATCGAACGAACATATATCCCCATGACGGAAAAACATAAGGCGTATCTTGCCGACTTCATCCGGCAACATCCCGACAAGATGGCCTCTTACATCGCCCTATACCAAAGCTATAACCGACGTTATTTTTTTAATGAGGACGAAAAACTGGAAATGCTCAAACAGCTCAACGAATCGCTTCAGCGGCAATATCCCAACAATCCCTATCTTTTGGAGATGCAACAACACCTTGAGGTACTGACATTAAGAGAACAATACAAACAACGATATGATACTGATTAACATAGGAGACGAATTACTGATTGGCCAGGTGGTGAACACCAACGCCGCCTTCATTGGCCAGCAGTTGACATTAGCCGGGTTTTCCCTCACCGATGTGTTGACCATCGGCGATAACGGGGACGATATCCGGCAGACCGTCAGCGCGGCACTTGCCAAAACCGACGTTGTACTCATGACTGGCGGTCTTGGACCCACCAAAGACGACATCACCAAGAAGGTCATCTGCGACATTTTCCAGCGGTCGCTTGTCATGGACGAACCCACCCTCGAACATGTCACCCAGCTGTTTGCCGCCCGTGGCATGGAACTCACCGACACCAACCGCGACCAGGCCTTGGTGCCGGACGGGTGCACCGTGCTTTACAACCCGTTGGGAACGGCTCCAGGCCTTTGGATGGAAGACAACGGGAAGGTGCTCATTGCCCTACCGGGCGTGCCTTTCGAGATGGAACATCTTATTAAAGAAGAAGTTATACCCCGTCTCAAAAACCATAACCAGCAGCATCATGCCATCGAATACCGCGTGCTGCAATGCACCGGCATCACGGAGAGTGGGCTGTCGGACATGCTGGCGGACTATGAGCGGGATCTGCCCGCCGAACTCAAGCTGGCCTACCTGCCCAAACCAGGCATCATCCGCCTACGTCTGACGGGACAGGGCGACAACCGCGAAGAGCTGCTGCACGTATTGGACGAACAGTTCCAGAAACTGAAAACCCTGACGAAAGAGTACGCCTTCACCGATGAGGACATCGAGTTGGAGGAAGTGGTGGGCCGGTTGTTGGTCAAGGCGAACAAGACCTTGGCCACGGCGGAGAGTTGCACGGGCGGCTACATTGCACACCTCATCACCAAGGTGCCCGGCAGTTCACGCTACTTCCAAGGCTCTTTAGTATCCTATAGCAACGAAGTGAAGCGCGACCTGCTCAACGTGCGGGAGGACAACCTCAAACGGCGTGGCGCGGTGAGCGAACAGGTGGTCAGCGATATGGCCCTGAACGCCATGGGCCTTTTCGATGTGGACTACACCATTGCCACCTCGGGTATCGCCGGTCCTGGCGGTGGCACCGAGCAGAAACCGGTAGGCACTGTATGGATTGCCATTGCCACCCCTGTCCGCCTGATTACCAAAGAATTTCATTTCGGCAACCGCACGGGTCGTCAACAAATTGTGGAACGGGCCGCCCATGCCGCCCTCAACATGCTCCGTATCGCCATCGAACAGGATCTGAATATATGAACCCCCTGATTGTCCGTTTCAAGCAATACCTGATGTACGAAAAGGGTCTGTCGCCCAAAAGTGTAGAAGCCTATCTGCACGATGTGACGCTGTTGGATTCTTTTTTGGAAGGTAAAAAAATTGAAGATGTGGTTTTGGAAGATCTTCAGGCCTTCATTCAGGATTTGTACGAAAAGGGCATCACGGCGCGGTCGCAGGCACGCATTATTTCGGGCTTACGGGCTTTCTACAAATTTCTGCTGTACGACGGGACCTTAACAGATGATCCGACCGCCCTGCTGGACGCTCCCAAAATAGGACTGCATCTGCCGGACGTGCTTTCTGTGGAGGAGATTGAATCCATCATCAGTGTCATCGACCTCAGCACGCCGGAAGGCCACCGCAACCGCGCCATGGTGGAGATGTTGTATGGCTGCGGCCTGCGCGTGAGCGAGCTGGTCACCGTGCGACTCTCTAATTTGTTTTTCAACGAGGGTTTCATCAAAGTGATGGGCAAGGGCAACAAGGAACGGCTCGTACCCATCGGCGACATGGCCCGCAAGATGGTGGAGCTGTATTGGCACGGCGCACGGGAGCACATCAAAATCAAAAAGGGCGAGGAAGATTACCTCTTCCTGAGCCGGCGCGGCACGCACCTCACGCGGGAGATGGTTTTCATGTTGGTGAAGAAATGGGCCAAAATGGCCGGCGTTAAAAAGACCATCAGTCCGCACACGTTCCGCCACTCCTTTGCCACGCACCTCATCAACGGCGGCGCCGACTTGCGCGCCGTGCAGCAAATGCTGGGCCACGAAAGCATCACCACCACGGAGATATACACCCATCTCGACAGAGACTTTATCCGAAGCAATATTGCCCTTCATCACCCAAGATACTGATTATGCGTTACTTCATACATCTTGCCTATAACGGTACCGCCTATTATGGATGGCAAATCCAGCCCGACCGCCCAAGCGTGCAGGAGACGCTGGAAAAATGCCTCTCGCTGCTTTTGCACAGCGAGCGCATACCCATCACCGGATGCGGACGGACGGATACGGGTGTTCACGCATCCTGCTTCTATGCCCATTTCGACTATCCGGAAAATTGGGATGCGGAGCGGTGCAGCCAGCTGGCCGAACAGCTCAACAGCTTCCTGCCCGCCGACATTGTCATCTATTCGATTTTTACCGTCAACGACGAGGCCCACGCACGCTTCGATGCCCAGGAACGCACTTATCAGTATCATATAGCCACCCGCAAAAACCCGTTCACCTACCCGTTCCGCCTCCGCTACCACCAACCTTTGGATGTGGAGCGGATGAATGAGGCGGCGGCTTTGCTGTGCCAACATGAGGATTTCACCAGTTTTTCCAAAGTGCACACGCAAGTCAACAACTTCATCTGCCACGTGATACGTGCGCAATGGGAAGTGTGCGACGAGGAACTCATCTTCACCATCACAGCCAACCGTTTCCTGCGCAACATGGTCCGGGCCATTGTGGGCACCCTGTTGGATGTGGGCCGCGGACGGCTGACAACAGAAGAATTTAACCAAATTATTCTGAAAAAAAACCGCTGCCAAGCCGGCACTTCCGTACCGGCCTACGCACTATTTTTGACAGATGTGCGTTATAGCTGGGATTCCATTTTACCGAAACAATAATTTACTATGGTAGAAAAAAATATCTTCTCTTTCATAAAAACAGGTGCCCTGACGATGTTGTGCGGACTGTTGTGTGCTGTAGGCTGCCTGCTCTCTTTTAACAGCTGTCACCGGCACAACTACAATACGGATGTGAAGCTGGTCTTCTCCACCGACACACTGATGTTTGACACGGTCTTCACTACGCTCACGTCCGTCACTCGCAGCTTCACCGTTTTCAATCCCAGCAAAGAGCCCGTGAAACTGGACATCTTTTTAGCTGGCGGTGGGCAATCGTTCTACAGCATCAATGTGGATGGTGTTTCCGGGCGGGAATTTCATGAGGTGGAGATTCCGGGGCACGACAGCATTTTTGTTTTTGTGAAAGTGAACATCGACCCTGGCAACCAGAACAACCCGTTCTTGATCACCGATTCGGTCATGTTCTACAACGCTGAACGGCGACAGGCTGTGCAGTTAGTCTCCTTCGGGCAGGACGCACACTTTATCCTCCCCGACCATCACAACATCTCAACCATGCCCTATTGCATTGTGGCACATGAACATGAACACACCCATTGGACCAACGACAAACCCTGGGTGATATACGGATGGGCTGTGGTGGACTCGTTAGGTAAGCTCACCATCGACCCCGGCACGCGGATCTATGTCCACAGTGGTGGCGGTATCTGGGTATATCGCTACGGCAACATCCAGGTAAACGGCACTGCCGACGAGCCGGTGTACTTTGCCGGCGACCGCCGCGAAAGCTTCTTCTCCGACGACTATGCCCAGTGGGGCTATATCTGGATTAACGAAGGAAGAGAAGACAATATCATCAACAATGCTGTCATAACCAACTCCTCCACAGGCATCCGCCTTTCGTCTCTTTCGGAATATTTAAACAACAAGACCATCATTCAGAATACTATCATACAAAACAACAAGGATTTCGGTGTTTTCGCCGAAGCCGCCAACCTGGAGATGACCAATTGCCAGATCAGCAACAACGGCAGTGCCAGCGTGGTGCTTCAAGTGGGCGACTATACCCTCAATCACGTCACGGTGGGCAACTATTTTGCCCAAAAGGCCCGCACCGACCCAGCCTTTATCCTGCATAACTACTATACCTCAGGAGATATTACGTATGTCGGCAACACCAACCTGACATGCAACAACTCCATCATCTATGGTTATTTGGACAATGAGTTCTCCGCCTCCAAGCGCAACGGCGCTGATTTGACCTACACGTTACGTAACTGCCTTCTCAAACAAGAAGCATCGGCAGAAAGCCATTATGTGAACTGCCTGTTCAATAATAATCCTTTGTTTGTCTCCTCTTATAGCCAGAATCTTGAGCTAATGGAGAACTCCCCGGCCATTGATGCCGGCATGGAAGGATTGGGCATCACGACCGATTTGTTAGGACGTATGCGTAATGGGAAACCTGACATCGGGGCGTACGAATACTACCCCGCTTCGGACTCAAAACGCAGGTAAGTGGACTCTACTCCGTTTCCAAACTATGCAATAAGACAATCTCTTCCGGCCAAAGGCTCTCGTCGGGGGTTTCCAAGATGATGGGCATGTCATCAAAACGGGGATCTTTCATGAAACGGCGGAAGAAATCCATGCCAAGCAGTCCTTTCCCGATGCTATCGTGCCGGTCCACACGGCTGGCAAATTCTTTTTTGGTGTCATTCAGATGAACAGCTTTCAGATAATGGGCTCCGATAACGTCGTCAAATTCGGCAAACGTCTTCCGGTAGCCCTCGTCGGTTTTCAGATCATACCCGGCGGAATAGGTGTGGCAAGTGTCTATGCACACGCCCACGCGGGTTTTGTCCTCCACCTTATCGATAATGGCAGCGATATGCTCGAAACTGAAGCCCACATTGGTGCCCTGTCCCGCCGTATTCTCGATGACGGCCGTCACGCCCTGCGTCTTGTCCAGCGTGATGTTAATGCTTTCAGCAATCCGCGTCAGACATTCGTCCAGCGAGATCATCTTGAGATGGCTGCCGGGGTGGAAGTTCAGCATGGTGAGGCCCAGTTGCTCGCAGCGGCGCATCTCGTCCAGAAAAGAGGCACGTGACTTCTCCAGCGCTTCAGCTTCCGGCTGGCCTAAATTGATAAGATAGCTGTCGTGGGGCAGGATATATTCCGGCGTGATGCCCACTTGCTGGCAATTGGCCTTGAACTTGTCAATGGAAGCCGCCGTGAGCGGGGCCGACACCCATTGGCGCTGGTTTTTGGTGAACAGGGCAAAGGCGGTGGCGCCGACTTTAGCGGCATTGAGGGGCGCGTTCTCCACGCCGCCCGTGGCACTTACATGAGGACCGAGATGCTTCATTATGATGAATTGTTTAAGGATAGGTTTGAGCGTTAAGAAATTACAGTGTCAAGACTGATGACTTTGGGTTTTGAGCATTGGCAGTTTTAGCGGTGGCAAAGGTAGTGATTTTTTCATAAGGCGGCATGAAACACATAAAGCTTTCCCTGAAAATCAGACAACTTGAAAAGGAATAAGAATACTCTTTTCGCAACAATAAGAGAAAGACAACAAAAAAAGCCCTGATGAAAATCAGGGCTCGTGGTGCTGACGGGAATTGAACCAGTGACACACGGATTTTCAGTCCGTTGCTCTACCAACTGAGCTACAGCACCATCTCAGTTTTTGAGGCTGCAAAAATACACTTTTTTT
>JAIKYR010000144.1 GCA_024682995.1 Bacteroidales bacterium
AAATATCACGAAACTATTTAAAATAAGCAACATACAAAACAGTACGACAAAAAATGAAAACCAGTAGGCCGAAAAACGGGAAAACACCCCTCCACGAATGCAAAAAAAACGCAACAGGACAAACCTTCGGGACAAAAAAAAATGAAAAAAAATGAATGATAAAAACAGGACAAGAATACAACCCGAAATCCGCGACCCATATATAAAAGTTGGGCGCATCAGTGTCCCCATAGCACGGAATGCGCACATCAAGGCTGCCGATATATACATATCCAATAACCAGATAAAGCACATATGGAACGTGCATGGCAAAGAGTTGTCAACGATAGGCATTGATGCCATCACATTGGTAAAAAGCGTATGTCGTAATTTCAACCAGATAAGAAAGGGTAGCGGGTCTTCTATCCTACTGGTAATATACGATGATAGACTGCCCAAAGTTGTTGCCATCGACCTCAACTATTCTCTAAAAAATGAATTCTGGGAAGTGAAGACAGCCGAACCCCGGAGGTGTTCGACTGTCCTGAAGTCGGCTTTAATATGGGGGCGGCCCGCGAAGCACTCCGCCAACGGTGACGGCTACCGTCTCAATTAGCCGTGTGTGAAACAAAACCATGCCGTCAATCACACATCATCGCGAATTATGACCATGCAAAAATACAAACTTTTTTCGAAATACAAACTTTTCAATACAAAAAACATGGAAGACAATAAAAACACAACCCCCGAACAGCTGCCCCTGGTGGCAAAGACCATGCGCGTCGAGCAGTCCGACCTCGACCTCTGGAACCGCGTCAAAGAAACCCTCGAAGAGAATTTCGGCCGCAAGGTGCCCGACACCGAGGTCTTCGCCGAAGTCATGGCACGCTACTTCCTCCCCCAGAAACAGAACCAGGCCGCCACTCAGCAGCTCCAGGACCGCGACCAGAAAATTGCCGACCTCAGTCAGCAGCTGGCCGACGCACAGCAGCAGCTGGAGCAGGCCCGCACCGATGCCAATACCAACGCCGAGAACGCCAACAGTCAGCAGCTCGACTACGAGAACCGCCTGCAGCAGCTGCAGCAGGATATAGACAGCAAGACCCTCAAGCCCGGCGAACACGTCATCGCCTTCCGCCCCGGCTACTACGAGGTGCTGCAGCGCGTGGCCGAGCTGGAGGGCAAACGCCGCAACCAGCCCTGGACCCCCGCCGACGTCATCGGCTTCTTCACCTACAGCCGCTTCATCCTGGGCAACCTCAACGGCGACCTCAACGCACTGCCCGACTCCGAATGCCGCAAGATCGAGCAGCAGCTGGGCATCAGCTTCAACCCGCGCCGTGCCGCTCAGATCCAGAAAAAGGAGGTGGAGCTATGAAGATGGACAAGGCTCTCTCCCCCATTCTCTCCATGGTAAAGCCGCTGGCCAAGAAGCATGCCACACCCGAGAACATGGCCGCACTCTTCGATGCCCTCACCGCCCAGTTCCCCACCGAGCCGGGCGAAAAGAACGTGCTTCTCATCAACCGGGCGCCCGACGGCGTTGTGATGGGCGGCGTGTGGTCGGTGAACACCGCCACCCGCACCCTCACCGGCGCATACACCCAGCAACCCCTCCACCAGCTGATTCTGGAACTGCTGGGGAAACTGTAAAATGGTATTATTATGGTCAAGACAAAATCGATAAGAAAACAACCCGAAATACGCGACCCCTATATCAAGGTGGGGCGTATCTGTGCCACGTTGGCACGAGAAGCTCATATCAGAGCTGCGGACATCTACATCAGTCGCAACTATCTCACACATGTGGCCAATAAGCATAGGGTGGAACTGTCGCAGATCGGACTTGATGCTCTGACCTTTGTCAAGGCTGTGTGTCGTGACTTTAACCAGATTAGACTGGGCAGCCGCACATCCCTTTTACTGGTCGTGTACGGAGGTGAAATGTCGCATGTCGCCGCCATAGACCTCAATTATTCTGTTAAGGACAACTTTTGGGAAATAAAAACGGCCTCACCACGAAATAGTGAGGCTGTTAAAAGAAAGCCCTTGGTGTGGGAAGGAGCGCACCCTTCCGGCGGCAACGGATACCGCCCTTATTAGATAATCACAGTGCAGGGCTTGTTCCGTTCGCTGTGATTCATCGCTCAAAGCCGCTGCAAAAATACGAACATTTTTTGAATTACAAACATTTTAAACATTAAAAATAATGAATCAGAATATCCCAATATTGGAGTCTCGCTGGACTAGCCTAAATAATACTGCTAGAAAGAAGGCAGTACTCGACTATTTCCGAACATACTTGAAGGATAAAACTGTAGTAAATCGTGATACGGGACTTACCATTCGAATAACGATGGCTTCAGGGCGAAAGACAGCTTATGGTGAAGCAATGTATTCAAAGAAGGCCGAAGTGGTCAGAATTCTACCTGACCTTATTGAACAAGCCATCTACAACAATTTTGGCCAACGTAAGCAGGGCGACAATAAAGATATTCTTGGATACCTTAACTTCAAGGCTAAATGTATCTTGGACGGGAAGGTTGAACATCTGCGTATCGCAGTACAGTTTCAAAAAGGTGGCAAGTTTTATTACAATGTTGAAGTTAATAAGATAAAATAACGGTGGCGGCTCTAATACGACCAGAACCGCCACCATTGTGCCGATTGTTTAAGGCTTCACCAGACCTTGGGCAGCTGCCCCATTTTACCCTGCCGAGAGGGAATGATATCAGTGCAATCGACGCTGCAAAAATACGAACATTTTTTGAATTACAAACATTTCAAACAAAAAAAATCATGATACAATATGAACAGGAAAAATGGTACAACAATTGAAATCGGTGAGTTCGGACCAATATACCGCCAATTTAAAGGCAAACCCAAGGAAGCCATTAGGTTTCTCCGTAAGGTAAAGAATGGGGAGTGTGTCCGTGCCCTGTTCCGCCCGGGATTCGGGTATATAGACATTGTATGGGGAGAAGTGACCGACTCTGTGAAGCACAAAGGCTTTGGGCTGTCTCATATTATAGACAAGCATGAGAAGGACATAAACAATTTGGGCTATAGGATAGAAGATTTTATCCCGCTAATTATACAGTTTGGGCATATATCAAAAAAACGTAGTGACGAAAAGAAAGTTGTATTTGAGAGTAGTACTTTCAGATTTGTGGTACAGGTTTCTTGGAATGGTCAATCTAAGGTGTTTCTTCTCACTGCATTCTCTCTCATTAAAAAAGTTCGCGAATCATGAAATCCGCGAACTTGGTTTGGAAAGATGCAGTACTGCACTCATTGCACCTTTTACGCAATGGATACTCCCCATTGCAACCCCTCTTGCTAGCCGGGAACATACGACCCATAGGCTCTGCCCCTTACGTCCTAAACCGTTTCCTAGCCTTGGAAA
>JAIKYR010000167.1 GCA_024682995.1 Bacteroidales bacterium
ACGGAATACAACGGCATACCGTTCCGGTGTTACAGCATGGCACTTTCACGCTGGGTGTCGGAGTGCCTTCCAGAGAAGTTTCACGTCAAGGGGAGTTTCGACAACGCCCGTTTCCTGCTGCAGATAGCGGACTATCTCTGGAAGCGGGAGGATTAGGGCCTGCTTTAATCCGCGAAATCTGCGGGAGAAACGTTTTACGCCATTTTCTTACTGACTAACTGGGGACGGAAGTTGTACAGTGAAATTATCAGCATATCGTGGGAAAATTATCAGCAGTGACTAATTTTGCGGTCTCACGAAAATGTTGTAATTTTGTAGTTGTATAATGGATGGCAAAGTCTAAAAAAAATTATGGAAAAGAAAGTTAAAGCAATGTTTGTGAATGGCAGTCCGCGGAAAAACTGGAACACTGCCAAAATGTTAGAGAGTGCCATGAAGGGTGCCGCAGAGGCTGGCGCGGAGTGCGAGCTGGTGAACCTCTACAGCATCGACTTTCACGGCTGCAAGAGCTGCTTCGCCTGCAAAATCAAAAACTCCAAGACGAACGGGATTTGTGCGCTGAAAGACGACCTGCGACCAGTGCTGGAACGCGCCCGCCAAGCCGACGTGGTGGTGCTCGGCTCGCCGGTCTATTACAGTTTCCCCACCGGGGACATCCGGTCATTTATGGAGCGGTGGCTGTTCCCCGTCGGCACCTATCTCTACGAAAAGCCCGAGGGCGAGAGCAACGGTCACAGCGGCCGTCATATAACCCTGCGCGACAAAGTGATACCCACGGCAATGATCTTCACGATGAACTGTCCGGAAGACTATATGCGCGAGATCGGATACCCTGCCATTTTGGAGGAAAACGCCAAGGTGATGGCGGATGTGATGGGTTATAGCGAGACGCTTTACGTCTGCAACACCTACCAGTTCAACGACTACTCACGCTACGACTTCAACCTCTTCAGCGAGGAGGACAAACGCCGTTACCGCGACGAACACTTCGCCACCGACTTGCAACACGCATACGAATTGGGTCAGCGTTTGGTTGCCATGGCGCAAAAGGAGAAGGAGTAAGCCATCGGATACCCATAGCCGTGCCGATTGTGAGTACAGTAGATTTGCCAACGACCGATTGGCAACAAATACGGAAATCGTTTCGCCGATAGACCTGACAGATTGCCGACCTCTGCATCAGACTGCAAAGAATAATGTTTGTTTGCTGAGAATGTATATCTTTGCAAGCTCAAAACACATGTCAATTATGAAAAGGCTACTTATTATATTGCTCGCATTGGCCTTTGTGCAACTCAACGCACAAGACCTAACCTATTACAAACAGATTGTCAAGGAGTTAAGCTCCGCCAAATACCAAGGGCGCGGCTATGCCTACGATGGGGCCAACAAGGCCGGACTCTATCTCTGGAAAGAGTTTTCCAACGCAGGAGTTGATGAGATAATACTCCAATCATTCAGTCTGGACATTAACACCTTCCCCAAAAAGATGCAGATGTCGGTGGACGGGCGCAAGCTCACCCCGGGCGTGGACTTCTCAATGCGCGAGTACTCGCCTGGCGTACACGGCACCTTCAAGCTCTATTATGTTGACACAAACAACTTCGATGCGGAGAAGATGTTCGCCGATCTGGCTAAACCCGAATATAAGGACTGCTTCGTGGTCTGCGACTTCTGGTTTTCCTATCGTCACCACAAAGACTTCCAGCAGTTGTGGGGAGCTTCCGGCTGTACCAACGCGGGGATGATCCAGACATGGAATCCACTGCTGAAGTTCTACAAGGCTTATGGCGAAAAGGTGACGGGCAAACCCGTCATCTGGGCCACCTCCGACTTCCCTAAAGATGCCAAGAGCATCACCGTCCACATTGACAACAAGTTTTTAGATGACTACAAATGCTTCAATGTCATCGCCAAGGTGGAGGGCCGACGCCACGACAGCTGCTATGTCTTCACGGCCCACTACGACCATTTGGGCAACCTTGGCAAAAAAGTCTATTATGCCGGAGCCAACGACAATGCATCGGGCACCGCCGCCATTGTCACGCTGGCCGCCTACTATGCCAAAACCCGTCCCGCATACGACATGTACTTCATCGCCTTCTCGGGCGAGGATGCCAACCTGCGTGGCTCGGAGTGGTACACAGAGCACCCCATCGTGCCATTGGCACAAATTAAATACTTGTTCAACATCGATATGATCGGCGACAACAATCCGGTACAGTACTGTGAGGTCAGCGACGAGGGAATGCGCGGTTACGCACTGTTTGAGCGTCTCAACAGCGAAAAGCACTACTTTAAGGCATTGAACCGCGGAGAGCTGGCAGGCAATAGCGACCACTACCCTTTCGCCCTGCGACACGTACCTTGCATCTTCTTCGAGAACGAAGAGGGCGATGCATTCAAATACTACCACACTCCCTACGACACCTACGAGAACGCTCGTTTCGACTCCTACGAGCCGATTTTCAAGATGGTACGGGATTTTGTAGAGAAATATTAAACACACATACTTTTTTGATGACCGCCCGTATCTATTGCAAAAATCCGATTCCAACAAAACTCAATACAACTCATGAACAGACTGATTGAAGGGAACAACAAGAAACTGCTCGGCACCGTATGCGGTATTGGCGCCGCCGTATGTTATGGCACCAATCCCATAGGTGCGCGACTGTATGATGAGGGAATGGCACCAAGCACCGTTCTCTTCTGGCGGTTTGGCTTGGCGTGGCTCATCATCGCCGTGGTGATGCTGTTGCGCAAGGAAAAACTCAAGGTCAGCAAGTCTGAATTCGCCACCTTAAGTATGCTGGGACTACTTTTTCTGGCATCTTCGTTTACCCTCTATGCCAGTTTCCAGCTGATGGACGTAGGCATAGCCTCCACCCTACTCTTCGTCTATCCAGTGCTCACTGCCACCATCATGGCCATTTTCTTCAGAGAAAGGCTCACCTGGTCCACCGTCATTGCCATCGCACTCTCCTTCTTCGGCGTACTGTTGTTGTATTGGACCCCCGATGGTGGAAATCTATCGGCTGTCGGGGTGGTGCTAGTGTTGATCTCAGCCCTCACCTACGCCTTGTACATCATTGTCATGAACCGTTCCCATCTGGCCATGTCATCCTTCAAAATCAATTTCTACGTACTCATATACTGCACCTTAGGCAATATGCTTATGTCATTATGCACGGGACAAGGCATTCAACTGCCAGCCACTGCCATGAGCTGGTTCTACGTGGGATGGCTGGCCGTTGTTCCGGCTATTCTGGCTTTGGTGATGATGGTCTATGCGGCCAAATACATCGGCTCCACGCCCACCGCCATCATGGGGGCTTTGGAACCATTAACTGCCGTTCTGATTGGCATCTTTCTGTTCGGGGAAATCTTCACCCTCCGTCTGGCATTCGGCATCATACTGATATTCAGCGCTGTAATTATAATCGCACTCTACAGCAACCGCAAAACAGAAAAGCATCCGGCAACATTCGCCATCCTACCCTTTTTTTTATGCTTTTTGTCTGGGAGCAGCCTTTCAGCCCAATCCAACCGCCACATCCTGTCCAACGAGAACTACCGGCAGCTGGTGTATCACGACTATGATATGCGCATGCAAGAGGTGCCGGGCGGCTTTGGCCGATACATACAACAATATATCGGTGAGGTGGAGGATGACGAGACCGCCGACGCCCTGAAATTCCTGTACGCTTATATGCCGCAAAGCGATTTGGTGGACTACAGCACCGACTTCTTCGAACAACAGGTAAACATCGCGTTAGAGGCGCGGAAAACATTCTCCTGGGGCAGATCCGTACCCGATGACATCTTCCGCCATTTTGTTCTGGTTTATCGGGTGAACAACGAGAACCTGGACACGGCGCGAGCCTACATCTTCCATCAGTTGAAAAACAGGATCAGAAACATGAGCATGTATGAGGCCGCCTTGGAGGTGAACCACTGGTGCCACGAGCACGTGGACTACCAGCCCGCCGATGTGCGCACCTCTGCGCCGCTGGCCACCTTGAAGACCTCACACGGACGCTGCGGCGAGGAGAGCACGCTCACCGTCACCGCGCTGCGCGCCGTAGGCATCCCCGCCCGCCAGTGCTACACCCCGCGTTGGGCGCACTGCGACGACAACCATGCCTGGGTGGAGGTATGGGTGAACGGGAAATGGTGGTTCTTGGGGGCCTGCGAGCCCGACCCCGACCTCAACATGGGGTGGTTCGCCTATCCCGCCACCCGCACGATGATGGTGCACACCAATGTTTTCGGACGCTACAACGGGCCCGAAGAGGTAAACCGGAAAAACCACTACTTCTCCTGCATCAATGTGCTGTCCAACTACGCCGACACGGTACACCTGACTGTCACCGTGGTGGACGGGAACCATCAGCCCATCAAGGACGCTGTGGTGCGGTTCAAGTTGTACAACTATGCCGAATACTATACGTTAGCCAGCAAACGGACCAATGAGAAAGGGCAGGCCTCGCTCGTCACCGGCAAAGGCGACCTGTTGGTCTGGGCGAGCAAGGACAACATGTACGCCTTTTCCGAAATCGACGGGCGCACCGACCACACGAGAACCTTGGTGCTGATGCCGGAGAGCCGCATTGCAGAAGGGGCTGGGCAGCGCGATGACATTGTGGACATGGACATCGTGCCGCCCGTCGGCAATTCCAACATCCGCGCAGCGGATGCGGCACGGCAGGCGCGCTGCGACCGCCGCAAGCATTACGAGGACTCCCTGCGCGAAGCCTATCGCGCCACATTTCCCAGCAAGGCGCGGGTTAAGGCAACCCTGAAAAACGATTACTTTACGGATGACGAGCTGTACGACATCGTGCGCCGGAGCGAAGGCAACCATGCGGAAATCATGGACTTCCTCCGCAGACACAAAACCAAAGACATACATATCCTCCTTCGCGAATACATCGCATCCCTTTCCGACAAGGACTTGCGTGACACGCGCGACCAGGTCTTGGAAGCTAATCTTATGCGTATTGAGACATCCACACCGACGGGTGTCTGGGTGTCGGATTTGGCACACAATCAAAAATTCATACCCAAAGATGTCTTCATAAAAGGGCTTTTGGCTCCCCGCATCTCCAACGAGCTGCTGAGCCCGTCCGTCGGGCTCCTGTTCAAGGACACATACCTCCAATTGGGGGCAAATCCCACCGTGGCCCAACTGCGGCAATACACAACAGAAAACATCACCGTGGATGACGACTGCAACTACTATAACTGTCCCATCAGTCCGAACGGTGTGCTACGGGGCCGGCGTGCCGATGCGCACTCCTTGGGCATCTTCTTCGTGGCCCTCTGCCGTGCCTACAACGTGCCCGCCTACATGGACAACGCTAACGGCGAGCTTTACGCGTGGGAGAAGGGCCGCTGGCTGAATGTGAAGCTGCAAGGCGACAATACGGCAAAGGGTAACGAAAGCTATGGCACCATCGTGCTGCACAACCCCAACCACTACGCCTATTATCCGCAATACACGCTGCAACGTTTCGAGGATGGGGAGTATGTCTCCTACGACTACGAGAACGACCCGCGTGTGGACAAGCCCCACATTGTGCTGAACGTGCCAGCGGGACGGTACTGTCTCTCCACCGGCAACCGATACAGCGACGGAGAGGTGCTCTCACGCTTAGAATTCTTCCACGTGGACGCTGGCCAGACCGTGGAGAAGCAGATCACCCTGCGCCCGCTCACCGCCCGCGCCCACGACTACGGGCATATCGACGTGAAACAGACACTCGTCGGGGACAAGTCCATGCAAAGCATTATGGAAGAGAGCGGCAAGGACAAGCTGATTCTTTGCATCGTGACACCCGGCACGGAGCCTGTAAATCATCTCGTAAAGGAAATGGAAGCCAAGCAGAAAGAATACGAGGCATGGAACGGACCGCTGATATTTGTAACGCAAAACGGCAACTGGAAGCATAACAAGAAACAACCGGACAACCTATCGGTTATCACGCAGGACATCCCCATGCTGAAGGATACCATCCTGAAAGGATTGGTGGAAAAGAAGCAAGGAGAGAACCCTGTATGCATCGTGGTGGACAAAAGTGGCACTATCCTACTCTATTCCGAAGGCTACCACATCGGTCTGGGCGGTTTGTTTTTGGATGAGGTTATCAATGCGCACTGATGAATGGAAGCCCATCACGCGCACACCGGTTCCGGACGGAGTTTAGCGCAGCGGTCGATGATGCCATTCGCCTTTTCAAAGCCCACGTCACAGATTTTCTTGTCCTTTATGCCATCGTAGCCCATGGACAAATGCAAGGTATTGTATCCGTCCACCACAAATGCCAACAACTTCTTATCGCGCTTGCCGGCGGCCTCCTTGTACTTGCCAATGTCTGGACGGCCTTTACGTTTGTTTATACCAAACAGCGCGTCAAGTGCAATCAAGCACCCGTTCCATAGCGTGTTACCGGCCATTTTGACGTATTTGTCGTCCGTATATCGTTTCATTTCGGGGTCATACTGGGCCTTTTTGATAACCTCCTCTGCGTTGGCCACATATCTGCGGGCCTCTTCTATCGGATCTCTCTTTTCCATAGGTTCTGTTTTTTATTATGGTTTGTCATTTCTATTGTAATCTCACGGACAAGAACAAGAGTGACGACACGCTGTCAGACCTTATTCTGCCCACTGTTCAGTTATTGCGGAGACCGCGAGCGGGAATCACGCACACACCGGTTCCGGAAGAAGCATGGCGCAGCGGTCGATAATAGCATTGGCGTACTCGAAACCTTCATCACAGACTTTTTTGCTTTTTGTGCCGTCGTAGCCCATGGTAAGGTGTAAGAGGTTATAGCCGATATTCACGAAATTAAGCAACTTCTTGTCCCGTTTGGCGACAGCCTCCTTATACTTGTCTATCGATGGGCGGCCCTTACCCTTGCGAACATGCAATACTGCGTCAAGAGCGAGCAGACATCCCTTCCATAGTATGTCGCCCGCCGTCCTGATGTATTTGCTGTCGGTGTAACTTTTCATTTCCGGGTCATACTGTGCCTTCTTGATAACCTCCTCCGCATTGGCCACATACCAGCGGGCCTCTTTAATAGGATCGTCAATCTCCATAGGTTCTGTTTTTTATGATGGTTTGTTGTTTCTATTCAGCCCGCAAAGATAAAACATAAAAATTATTTCACCAATAGCCAACAAAAATTTTTCAGCATTGAGAACAAACAAGTTACAAAACACAAATTCAAAATTAGGAATTATTTGTTAATTTTGAATTTTCATTTCGCAAAAAAACAATCATAAATCAGAAATAAATTGCGTTTTTCTCACAGACCCGACACCAAGCTCACCACTTTGGGCTATTCCCCTTTCTCCCGATGGACGGTGTGGCGGAATTTGAGCATGGCCAGGTTCAGTTCAAGCGTGGTGTCGCTGCTCTGCTTCGGCAGCACGTCCGACATCAGGTCCTCCACCAGTTGGCCACTGCGGTGAAGCAGCCTCCTCTGCGCGTCCCTATCGTCTTGTTGCTGGGGAATCTCCACCATCACCCGCGACAGTTCCTTCAATTTGGCGTAGGCCTCCACGATGGCGATGGTGGTCTGCACCGCACGCGGACTCTTCAAAATGGTCGCTAACATGTAAAGGCCTTTTTCGGTAAAAGCCTTGGGCAATTGGCGTGTCTTTTGGAATTTTGTGGTCGAAAATTTCGACCGCAAAAATGTAAACTCTTGATTATCAACCTCAAAAACATACCCTTCCGGAAACTTTTCCGGATTGTTGTTTACTGCTTCGTTAATTCGTTTGGTTTCCACACCGTACAATTCGGCCACATCACAGTCCAGGATGACCTGCTGGTTTCGCAGGGTGATGATTTTCTCTTCCACTTTGGGTAACAACTGATTTTCCCCGCAGGCCTCCGGCCTGCGCTGTTGTTCGGATGCGGCACCTGTGCTACCAACCCTTGCACCCCGCTGGGGTGCGATTCGCGTGTAAACGAAAAGAGAATGGGGGTTGAAAATTCTGCCCCAAGATGGCAGGTTTGCGCGAACGGAAGCAGGCCGGAGGCCTGCAGGGGTTGGTAGCACGGATGGTTCCCGATCACATATTACGCACGCCGTAGGTGTGCGGGGATGGCGCAGACACCAACACCAAACACACCACTTTGGCCTATTCCCCTTTCTCCCGATGGACAGTATGGCGGAATTTGAGCATGGCGAGGTTCAGCTCCAGCGTGGTGTCGCTGCTCTGCTTCGGCAGCACATCCGACATCAGGTCCTCCACCAGTTGGCCGCTGCGGTGAAGCAGCCTCCTCTGCGCGTCCCTATCGTCTTGTTGCTGGGGAATCTCCACCATCACCCGCGACAGTTCCTTCAATTTGGCATAGGCCTCCACGATGGCAATGGTGGTCTGCACCGCACGCGGACTCTTCAAAATGGTCGCTAACATGTAAAGCCCTTTTTCGGTGAAGGCTTTGGGGAATACGGTAGAGTGCTTTTGTCTTTCGAACCGGTGGAAATTTTCCACCAGTTCTGCTTTTTCTTGATTATCAAGCATTAGCACATACCCTTCCGGAAACTTTTCCGGATTGTTGCTTACAGCTTCGTTAATTCGTTTGGTTTCCACACCGTACAGTTCGGCCACATCACAATCCAGAATGACCTGCTGGTTGCGCAGGGTGATGATTTTTTCGAAGATTCCACCGCAAAACGCGTATCGTTATCCGTACAGCATTCCGCAAACGCGCCAACGATGTGATTCCCCCGCAGGCCTCCGGCCTGCGCTGTTGTGCGGATGCGTCATCTGCGCTACCAACCCCGGCACCCCTCTGGGGTGCGGCTACGCACTATTGCAATGAAATCACCGTTCTATCGGATGGGGAGAATTCCGGCATCTCCATCCCCACAGTGGCGCCAATGTATGTTGGATCACAAATCACATACCGTTTCCCCTTATGGTCAACAGATTTTCCATTCATATCCACAGGGAAATGCACCGCCGTGGCAATGTGGCCCGGATAATCAATGAGGACAACATCCAAATTCAAAAGATGGCGCACCAAGAAAGCGAAGAGTACACTACGGTCTTCGCAATCGTTTTTCGGATAAAAGTAGTTTTCCTCACAGAAAAACGGCTTCTCATAGCCGAACTGCTCGTCATCCGTTGCATAGCCAAATCCGAATTGCACATATTCTAACAACAATTTTGTTGCCTCAACCGGTGTAAGATTTTCAATATAAGGCTTAATGATTCGATCCACGGAGGCACAAAACTCCTTACTGGGTACTGCATTGGCATACACTTCGACGTCCACTTGCGGGTATGTCTTATAAAGCTCTATCATATTCATGTTGACACGGATAAGCGTGTCTGGCATCCCGTTAGAAACAGGTTTTAGCGGATGGCGGATGTGCATGTCCAACGCTTGCGTGCGTTTCGGAAAAGGGATGTCGTAGGTGCGGAACGACATTGTATTCTTGCTGTTTTTCAATTCAGGATCAGTTTCGAAGATGTAATAACGGATTCCAGCAATATCCGCATAAGAAATCCCGTACAACTGCTGATCCACCGCCAACAGAGAGAACAGATGAGCATTCCCGAAGCCCACCTTGGCCTCCATGCCGAGCTGGTTAAGCAGGAACACAGCCATTACAGCCTGCTCGTCATATTGATCGGGATAGGTCTGATTGGCCAGTTCCAACACCAGTTGATATGTGGCCCAATCGTTGAATCTCCGTTCCGCTTGCGCTTTCTGGCATGTTTGCAACATTGGTTCGTAATCACATTCCGACAACCGGATCCAAAAGTTGGAGACGTCTTTGGCTGAGATGCCAGATAGACTTTTTGGGAAAGGATTCTTCTGTATCTGGATATCTTCACCAAACAAGTTGAATTCCATCCTGTTTAGCTGCTCCGATGACGGTGCGGACGGCGTATTGTCTTGCGGGAGATCGTTGGGTGCGTCCGGCTGCAACGGCTTTACCGGCTCAGGCAGTTTCATATCCGGCAAAGATGGTCTCACGGGCTCCGGTTTCAGAGGATCATTTGGTTTCAACGGATTTATCTTGGGCAGTGGGGATGGTGTTTTTGTCGGGGCTTCCGGTGCCTTTACAGGCTTTGGTTTCGGATCACGCACCTTGGGCTGCATTCCCATAAAAGATTTCATGTTTGCTTCCATCGCCTGCGCAAACTGCTTGTTTATGCTGTCCGCAAAACTGTTGAACTGCTGTTGGCTGCGGTTCAGAAACGCATTGAATTCATCCTCGAAATTCTGTGCATGTCCCAATATGGCAACGCCCAACAACAAAATACTGATGACCCACTGTTTTTTCATACTTGATTGGATGTTTGTCGTTCTACATAAAACCGGGGGCTTGCACCCCCGGCTGTGTTCGGATGCCCTTTCAGGGCCGTTTAAGGATATTGTTTTGATTATTCGGCAATTTCATCGTATTGGGACAAATCCTTCGCCACCTGCTCCATGATTTTGTCCATACCGAGCAGTTTTTCCAGTTTAGCCTTGTTGATATCAGATTCCTTCTTGAGTTCCTCCAACATCACTTCACGAGCAATGGATACAGCGGCCTTCAGATCATAGAACATGACAACGCGCACCTTGTAGTTACCGTTACTCAACAGCTGATAGATTTCAAGGGTTTTAAAAGTACGGCCCAACTTCTCGGACACGATTCCTTTTGCATTTTCGATCGTTTTGGAAATTGATGTGGCCTCCGTCGTACTAGTCTGATTGTTGACAAGTTCCATCTCCACATAGGAGGCCACGCTGCTGCTCACTTGGGAGGCGATACGGAGCTTGGCCACGTTGTCGGCCATGGACTGTGCGGCGGTGTAGGTGTTGCCGGTGGCCTCCACGCGTCCTGCAATGTAGCGCGGGATGCCGGGGGTCTCTTCTTCCATTTCCTTCATCCATGTTCTGTCAAGTTGCTTGGCGATGGGAAGAGACATGGTCTTCCAGCCTTGCCGTTCTAATTTCTTGGCCGTCTTATAGGCAAGTTTCTCATCTTTTTTGTAAAGGGCTTTTCGGAGTTCGTTCTGTTCTTTCTGGTACTCCTTCTTTTCCTTTTTCTGCTGCTTGTCGGTTTGCGCGGAAGCGGGTCCTGCCATCAAAATACCGATGGCCAGAATCATCATGCTGAATAATTTGATTGTTCTTTTCATTTTTTTGGTTTTAATATTTAACAAATTGAATAACTGTCATCGTTTTTACATTACTATATATGCCTAACCATAGCGTAATCTATCAACCCTCATCGTTTTTTCTTATAATATTTTATATGTAATTAATTTACAATAACATACACACCAACACCAATACCCAATATCCAATATCCAACAGCCAACGGCCAATAGCTAATGGCTAACGGCTAATCCCTCACAATATTCACCCCATACCATTGCACCCGTTTCTCGTTCCGTTTTATTCGGGAAAGCCACGAGATAACATTCTCATAATTAACATCGTCTATGAATGGATATGGCTTTTTAAGAGCGACAATCAGAAGGACACCTTGCTCGAGATTCTCTCTTTCATTATCAATTCCCATAGTGTATTCAAAAGGCTTGTCATACAGAAACGGTTTGGTTTCGGGCGGAAACTGGACAGAAACACCTGCTTTTAGCTGCACATCCTTAAAGATGCCATCTATAGGGAATATTTGTGCGCAGTTGGCAGGCGTTTTCCCGAAGAAAAAGATACGAAGATAACAGTCCGCCGTAGGAGTAAAAGCGAATGTCATCCTCTCCTTGTTAAGATATGTATTTTTAATGCCTTCCAATTTGAATTGAAAGTTCATGTCCTCATCCGTTTCCTCCACCAGCACTTCGGCGCGGATGGTGGTGCTATATTTGATGAGGCCGTCATTCGTGAATTGTGGCGGTGCATCGGTTTGTTCCTTCACGCGCACACGGCCCTCCAACTCAATGCGGCCCAGTTCGGAGTTTATTTCCTTGAAATTCTCGGCACCGCTTCCGGTTACGATGATGGCAGTGGAGGATATGTCCTCCATCACGCCAGCCTCCCGCAGGGCCTGTTTTTTCGCCTCAAACAGCGCTTGCGCCTGTCCGTATGCGGGTGTCTCGTTATTGCCGGCCACATAGCTGCCCGTGGCTGTCACCATGCGGGTGCGCTCGCGCTGGGCGGAGAGAGGCGCAACGATTACCAACAGCAATGCCAAGATGATTGTGGTTTGTAATATGTGTTTCTGAACAATCCTATTCATGATTTATGATTTGTCACCCAACTTTTCATACCTGTTTAATTACGAAGGCAACGAACAGATTGCCCGTAGTACTTGGAGTAGCTGTACCTGTGCACGCTGGCGTTGTTGTAGAGAAGATAGCGCGAGTAGGCGGTATTGCCATTGTTCTGAGTAGCACTCCAAAAGTAGGCATAGCTGTAGAGACCGTCGTAGCCGTTGCCATAGTAGCGGCCTGCGGGATGAGCATCAAAACCCGTAGTATTGTTAGCACTCTGATTGTTACCCACAGCACATGTGTTGGAACTATTTCCCCAACCTGTGTTGGCAGCCAATGCCTTGGCGATATTTGAGTTGTCGCCGCCGCACACATACTGGCTCTGGCTGCTCACATAGTTGGTCAGCTGTGTCCATTCCGCATCACTAGGCATATGCCAGCCTGTGGGGCAGACACCTTGTACCCCACTTGGATTTGTACTGGAAGAAGATGAATTACGCATTGCGGCTTTCCAATTGTACAGATACCCATAGGTGGCGACGTTGGAGGCATTATTGTTTGGATTGTAACGATAGGCGATTGTTGAACTGGTATCGGTGCCTAAAGGGATTGTCGTACCATTCGCATACCTCGTGGTTCTCAAATTCTCTGCCATCCAGCATTGAGTACCGATTTGCACCGTATAGTATGTGTTATTGTCAACATCGGTCACTAAGGCGGAACGGGGGCATGACAGGCCACTGGCGGAAGGACAGGAACTGGAGGTGGAATTAAGAAAGTATGATTCCTGATAGAAGGAATCGCCGCCATACCCCATTATAGTGCCATCGTAATAGACCGAATAGGAACCGTGGCCATTGTTGCAGCAGAGACCATCACCATACGAGTCGTTTATAGTGAAAACATAGCATCCTGTGCCATCCACAAGGATGTCCGGTATATTCTGCACCGTGGTACCCGAATCTGCCAAATCGGAATAGGGGCCACCTGACGCCAGAATTGTATTGTTGGACATGTCTTTCACCTGCCAGGTGATATCACTGCCAAATCTGTCTGTTGTCAAGGATACACGAATGACATGCTGGTTGGTGCCGCTTCCACCCTCATCGCGCACGCAACGGACCGAAGACCCGACGCGCTTATTGTCGCCGTATCTGCTCAGGGATGCATTGTTGTGGTCAAGACCGCGACCGTAGGCGGCGAGGCCATTGTTCTGGGTAGTACTCCAGAAGGTAGCACTGAAGGTGAAATTCCAGTACATGACCTCGTAGGATCCAGCAGGAAGGATATTGAAACCCGTAGTATTATTAGTACTCTGATTGTTACCCACAGCACATGTGGAGGAATTACTACACCAACCAATGCGTGAGGCCAATGCCTTTGCAACGTATGAGCTGTTGCTGCCGCACACAAACTGGCTCTGGCTGCTCACATAATCGGTCAGCTGTGTCCATTCCGCATCACTGGGCACATGCCAGCCTGTGGGACAGACACCCTGTACTCCACTTGGATTTGCACTGGAAGAAGATGAATTACGCATTACAGCTTTCCAATTGTACAAATACCCATAAGTAGTAACATAAGACGAATTATTGTTTGGATAATAACGATAGGCGGTTGTTGAATTGGTATCTGTGCCTAAAGGGATTGTCGTACCATTCGCATACCTCGTGGTTCTCAAATTCTCTGCCATCCAACATTGGGTGCCTATTTGCACCGTGTTGTAAGTGTTATTGTCAATATCTGTCACAGTAGGGGCATTGGGACAAGGCTGACAGTAAGTGACGGAAATGGTATCATCGCGAAGGCAACGAACGGAAAGACCATAATTTTTGTACATCGAATAATCGTATATGGAATCGCCATAAAGATATAGAGCCGAGGCATCATAGCTCAACATATAGTTGTAGGCATGAAAATTGTCGTATGTAGTAGCCGTCCAAAACACTGCTTTTTCTTTAACACTTGCTATCGATGTGCCTGCCCACCGGAAGCCACCACCCCGGGCAGAGAACCCAGAACTATTAGTTGCACCTGTGTTCGGAGACAACCAGTATGTTGTACCCGTGGTTTTCATCTGGCCACCAGGCACCGTCCCAAGCGTTTCACGAAGTTGCACATGAATTTCATTATACGAAGGAACATGCCAACCTGCTGGGCATAACAGTCCGTCTTCCAACGCGTAGAAATTGTATAGACATCCGTATGATGAAACATTATAATAGCAATAGGCGGCTGAAGTGGTGTTTCCCCAAGAGATGGAATCTTGCACCAAAGGAATAGGAACACCATTGTTAAAAGTTGTAGTCTTCAAATTCTGCTTCATCCAACACTGCTGGCCAATCTGCACTGTATTGTAGCTATAACCATCAAAATCAGTAATGGAGTTCCCACATGTGAATGATGAGGTAGTGAAAGTTTTTGTATCACCATACGCCGTCCCACCATTATATATGGCGTATGCCCGCACATAATAGGTGGTGTTAGCCTCCAACCCTGAAATGTTAAGACTAAAAGAACCCGAACCGCTTCCATTCGCTTTATGGATGTCTGTTAACGTTGGATTTATTGTTGTAGAACTCCAACAAACACCTCGTTCCGTTACCGTTGCTCCGCCGTTATTCGTCACTATACCACCGCAAGTTGCAGTGGTGGCCGTAAAAGAGGTAACCGTGTTGGTAGTGACGGTAGGAGGAAGAGGATTTACTGTCACGGTAACATTTGCCGTGCCAGAACATCCATTGCTGTTGGTTCCTGTAACATAATAGACGGTCGTTGTTGTTGGACTGACTGTGATGCTTGCCGTATTGGCACCATTGCTCCATTGGTAGGTGTTTGCGCCTATTGCGTTAAGAGTGGTACTTCCTCCATAAATAATAGTCGTGTTGCCTGTAATACTAACATTTACAGTACCACAAAGGGTTGTAAAGGTTTTTTCCGCACCATATGCCGTACCCGCACTGTTGGTGGCATACGCCCGCACATAATAGGTGGTGTTATCTGTCAGTCCTGTTATACTGCTAACAAAACTTCCTGTACCACTATTATCATTTGTAAAGCCGAAGTTGTTATTAAGACTTGGATTAGGTGAAGTATTCCAACAAACACCACAGGCCGTCACGGGAGCACCCCCGTTATTAGTCACCTGGCCGCCGCAGGTGGCGGAGGTACTAGTGATACTGCTTACCGAATTAGTGATTACCATCGGTGTGGTTGCGGCGGTTGTAAAGGTTCTTTCTTCCCCATACGCCCTACCCGCACTGCTGCTGGCGAACGCCCGCACATAATAGGTGGCGTTGGCTGTCAGTCCCGTGATATTGCATGTAAAACTACCAGTGCCACTACTGGCAAGCGCGTGAAGGTTGTTGAATGTAGGATTTGGTGATACGCTCCAGCAAACACCTCGTTCCGTCACCGGATTGCCTCCATCATCGGTCACGTTTCCGCCGCAGGTGGCGGAAGTACTGGTAATATTGCTCACCGTATCGGTGGTCACCGTAGGGCGGACAAGCGTAGTGAACCTTTTCGGAGGCCCGTACACCGTATCCAAAAAATTGATGGCGTATGCCCGAACATAGTAGGAGGCCCCCTCCGTCAGTCCTGACAAGTCGCAGGTAAAGGAGCCAACACCACCAACATTATCGCACCTGTCGTTGTGCATTGTCGGGTCGGGTGATGTGCTCCAGCAAACGCCGCGTTTCGAGATGGGGAGATTGCCATCGGAGATCACAGTAGCGGAACAAGTGGCTGTTGTAGTGGTAATATCGTAAACCTCATCGGTAGTTACGGAAGGTACTATAAAATCAAAATTAAAGACTATAGTTTCATTGTCGATTTGCAGTTTTGTCACGGTATTGCTCACATTTTCTCCACTACCTACCCCAGGATAAGCAACATACCGCATTTCATCACCCACGTGAAACGGATAGTTCGTATAAGATTTTTCATTATTGAGATAAACTGTAAAATTACCGTTTTTGTCGGTTGTGCCCAAATGTCGGATGCTGTTTTCTCCTCCATGCCCTTGGTTCACCATCTTGATGGTCATTTGGCCGTCATCCATTCTAGCACTCAACAAGTAGGTTTGCGGCGAGGAAAGAGTTGCTTGAAACAAGTGTGTGCCTGCGGGTAATGCCGAAAAATGCTGGTTTACGGTCAATTTGCCTGTCACATCATATATTTCCAACAGAACATCGCGTTTTTCAGGCAGAGCCAGTGCAAACTCAGTAGTGCCATCAAACGGGTTGGGTACATTCTGCATCAGCTGTATCTCTTGCTTTTCCCCGTAATCATCAATGCCCACCGAACCTAAAACCAATATGGTGTCGGGATAATAAAGTATCTCTTCCCACAGCTGGTCAAGGTTAAAAACGACAACTCTGGAGAGCGGAATACGGTAGTGGCCGGACCTGTCACGTCCTGTGAAAATGACTGTACGCACTTGGGCGGTTGCCGTCACGCAACATGCTACACACACGAAAACTGCCAATATTTTGTATATTTGTTTCATATTCAAAAAAACATTTGATATTCGTTTTGTTATTTACTTACAGCCAATCGCAATCCGACGGACACAGACTGGTTCTTTTCGGGAAGAGAGTTCCGGGCCTTGCAGCGGCAAAAATCAGATTCGTAGGAAAAACTGCCACCCCTCACCACACGTTTTGTGCCTGTGGCAGGACCTGTCGGGTTATCTGAATTGCCGCTTGTATAGCCACCATAATAGTCCGAGCACCATTCCCACACGTTGCCGCTCATATCGTACAAGCCCAAACGATTGGGTTCAAGTTCTCCCGAAATATGCATTTTCCCATTCGCATTATCCCGATACCAGGCCACAAAGTCCGCATTATCGCTCCCACTATAGGTATAACCATCGGAGTGTTTCCCTCCACAGGCAGCATATTCCCATTCCGCTTCCGTGGGCAGTCTGAATTGCATATCATATAGCATCTTGTACGTCAGCCCGGCATATTTATTCAAACGGTTGATGAACTCCTGTGCCTGCTCGTATGAAATGAAATTGGCCGGATAATCCTCCCCTTTCCCAAAATCCTCACTCCATAGAGGATTTTCCTCACCCATGATGGCTGTCCATTGTTTCTGGGTAACCGTCACTTTCGCCATATAAAACCATGACAGTGACACATCGTGACGGGGTTTTTCATCCTCCTGCTTATTCGAGCCCATCTTAAATGCACCACTTTGCACATATACCATCGATTCCACAATCTCCTGGACTGCTTCCTTGATATTCGGATCCAGGTCATCACTACCCCACTGGATCAACAATCCATTAACATATTCCAGACGATTATCATCGTTATAGCGGTAATGTCCCTTGTCAAAATCGTCACAAGAAATTGTCGATAAAATTAATGCAATGGATAATACCGCAACGAGCAATCTAAAATTTTTCATTTTTTAAAACTTTAACGGTTTGTTTTTTTGTGTTTTTATTATCCACAGGCAGACAAAAGCCCAGTCCCACTTTCAGTTCCGCGCTTCGGAAATTAGTGGTTACAGCTTCAAAAGAAAGAGCAAAGCCTTTGATGTCAAACAGAAAGCCAAACGAGACATCCACCCCATGCAGAGTCTGTTTCGGATAGGAATACCATTCATTGTCTATGGTTTTGTAAACGAATGTTCGGTAACCATAGCCAACACCGAACAACATGGACATGGGTCTGCAGGGCCGTATGACGAGTCCTGTCTGGGCGGACAGCCGTATTGGTTTACGGTCTGTCAGCCAGTAATGCTGTCCGTTCTGAAAAGGATGCTTCCACCCCTTGAAGCGGAAATTCGTCATCACACCTGCATACCAGCCCACAATCTTCATCTGACCGACTTTGAACCCATAGGACCACACTGAATATGGCATGTATTTTTTATAATTATAGCCGTAAGTATTAAGCGTGAATGCAGAATTTAAGGTAAAGAAGGTGCTGTAGGGCATACTCTGCATCCTTGATCTTCTCTCTTCTTTTTTAATTTCTTGTTCATTTGCCTTCTTTTCCTTCTCAAGAGCCTTTTCCTTATCCTTCGCCTCTTTCTCATTCGCTTTAGCTTCCATTGCAAGAGCTTTTTCCTTCTCTTTCGCTTCCTTTTCATTCGCTTTGGCTTCCATCGCAAGTGCTTTCTCCCTCTCTTTCGCCTCTTTCGCCTTTGCTATCTCATTTGCCTTTCTCTCTTCTTCCTCCTTTTTTGCCGCCTCACGCAGCTGTTTCTGCCATTGAGCCTCTGCATTGGCATCCACTTTCACCCTGAAGAAGATGTCGTCGTTGTGCAGTTCCTTCATTTCCGCCTGCACGTCCCACACGATGGTCTTGTGGCCCGGCCCTATGGTTTTGCCCACATCGCCGCTCACTTTGTACAACTGCGTGTAAGTGCCGCCTCCGTCCATGGAGACAAACAGAGAGATGTCCGCCGCCTTGTCAAGGTCGTACGACACGTGGATGGTCTTCCCCACCTGCTCGGCGGTGACGTTGGAGACATTTTGGGCGTAAACAGCACATCCGTAAAACATCATCACCAACCACAAGGTTGTTTTACAAATCCTATTCATTGTTCATTATTCATTATTCATTATTCATTGTTAATTGTCAATTGAACCTCCACTCTCCCCAACTCTCCTGCACCTGCGATGCCATATTCACTTCAGGAGTTTGATCCTTACGATTCACACGAAGACTGTGGTCACCCACATTTTTATTCAAATAGTTATACAATTCGGAATAGGTGCATTGCCCTTTACTTTCCTGCAATTTCTTTAGGAGGAAATAGGTGAACATACCATGGTTTTTCTCTGTGTATGGCAAGGCTGTTTGGTCGGCCGAGGTGGCAGAGAACACGACAATGTTGCCGCTCAATGCATCTCTCTTTGGGGTCACTTTTATGCCTCGGGAGGCCACTAATCCGGCTTCGCGCCCGCCGCCGCTGAAACAGGCATCGAGAAACACGGTCACTTTTTGTGCGCCCGTGCTGCACAGTTTGCTGTAAAGGTCGTACAGCGGGATGGCGGATTTGAGGTTGGAAGCGTTCACGTCCACCGGTATCAGATAGGGTTCTTTTGTGTTTTCATCCGGGAAACCGTGTCCCGCATAATAGAAGATGATTTCGGCTTCCGGATCTCTTGCAGCAAGACGTGTTATATAGTCTATTTCCTGATTCATTTTTGCACCAGTAGCATTATTCAAAGCGACAACATTCCGTTCCTCAACTCCAAGTGTCTTCACACAATACTGTTTGAAAATATTAGCATCCTCGGCAGCAAAGGGCACATCCTGCTCACTATTCAAATCCTTCTGGAAGGAATGGTAGTCCTGGTTTCCTATAATGATAGCATATCGGTATGGATTTTGGCTGTTTGATATAGGGATATTCCTATCTACATCCGAACGGAGTTGAGCGTCTTCAATTGTGGTTGGAGCAGAAATTTTCGCCGCCACCTCTATAGGGCCTTTCCCTAACGTCTGATTCAGCTCGAAAACGATGGTCGTGTCTTTGGCGTATTTCCCGTATTTTTCCCTTATAAAGACTTGTAACGGCAGCGTGCTCTTATCATATATGTTGTTAATTAAGAATTTGTATTTCAGTTCGCGAGTCTCTCCCGCCGACATTTTCGGGAATATGTCCACCAAATCCCGTCCTTCCAAGTTAACCACATTTTCCGGGTATTTGAGTGTCACTGTCACATCTTCACCAAGACCATACTGTGTGTTTTGAATCAGAATCGTCACTTGGAAAGGGTCCATCTTCACAAGTTTTCCTCCATCTTTGCTGGTGGCCTCACAATCCTTCACCTCAATCATGGGTGCTTGGAATGCCTGTGTGGTAACCACTATCGGGAACTTGTCGGTAGTGAAGCCCATCGGTTCGTTGATAAAGACCGTAAACGTCGCTTTCCCGTCCACCGTGTTCATATTGGCGGTGACGGGAAATTCCACCGTTGCGGTGCCGCCAACGGGAATGTCGGGGATTCTCCTGTCGAAGACTGAGATGCCATTCGAGCTGCCGGATACTGAAATCTTGGCGGTAAGCCCAGTCCCTTCTCCCGTGCCGATATTCTTCACCTTCATCACAATCTTGCAGTTTTCGTTGGCATCGATAGCCTGGTTCCCGTCGGCATCCACAAATTCAGGTTCTTGCACAATCTCCCACAATGGCGGTTTCACTTCCTTGGCAATGTGGAAACTATAGCGCGGAGAGGTGGCCTCCGTCTGGGCGGATGTGTTCAAGGCAAATGCCGTTAAGATAAGGAACGTCAGGGTAAAAAATCTCTTTTTCATAAATTATATTTTGTTATTGTACTTGATAATCGATTTTAACTTGTCCGCTGCGAGTCTCTTGCTTCCCATCCCGGAAAGTCACCTGAAGATGCCAGTCCAACTGCTTTTCGGGATACACGGTTTTGTATGTCAGGGAAAAATGCTTCGCAGATGGGTCATTGGTCTCCGCAATCAGTTTGCCTTGCGTATTCTTCACCGTAAGACGCAACGATTGTACATTTTCCGTTTCCCATTCAAAGTTGAGACTTTTTTCCAAATTCTTGCAAAGCACCCTATAATCATTCTTATCGGGCTTCAGCACCTTCAACAGGTTGGCTGTCTGTGTGTGGGCATATTGTTTCTCTAACACCTGGGAATTGTAGTTAACCTCAGGAGCAGTCATATCCTCCTTGTTTTCTTCTGCAGATTTGGGGGATTCAGAAGAGTTCTTCAATGAAGTGTTGGATTGTGCCAAATTCTTATCTGTTTTGGGTTGGGTGGTTGTAACCGCAGAGCTGTCAGTGTTGTTTTGGACAAACTTCTGTTCCGTAGAATCGGGTCGGAAGAGGACGAACAGGGCTACCGCCAAGACTATAGCCAATGAGGCTGCCATCGCCCACACGACACGCATCCGTGCTTTCCGCTTCTGCACAAAAAGGTCTGAGGATTTCTGAATGTCGCGATTGAGAGTGGCTCTGATCTGTTCCTCAGCTTTTGCCATGTCGGGCTTTTTCCGCGGTGGATTATCCGCTAATTGGGCCGCTACCCCAATAGCAGCCAAGTCCTCCAAGGAAAGGTCTTCCGCTTCCATAGCCTGAAGGAGGCGAGCCTCTTCAAGCTCGTCCGTCTTGCCCTCCAAGAATCTGGAAAACAGCTCGTCTGATATGTTCATTTCCTTCATGACCTGTAATCTTTTAACATTTTTCTTAAATGTGCCATCGCTCTGCTCTTCACCGTATAGGCATAATCCACGGATAGCTGATGTCTCTTTGCAACCTCTTGTATGTCAACCCCGTCCAACAACAGTTCTTGGGCCACTTCCCGTTCGGTGCTGTTTTTCAGACAACTAACAGCCTTCCTCACATCCAGTCTCACCTGATTATGACATTCCTGTTTGTACTGCATGATTTTATCGTCCCACTGCTCATATATAGTTACAAGCCCATTGGAATCTATCTTCCTTTTTTTGAAATTCATGAAAAAACGGAAGGAGACCACAGAAACCCATGTGTTCAGTTGAGCCTTGCCGGAATCAAAGGAACGCAAGCGCCGCCAATCATCCTCGGCAAGGTGGAGAAAGAACTCATGTACCAATGCCTGCACATCAACCTCGTATGGGAAAATCCGATATATGTGATACTCGAAAACGCCGTAATACTTCTCGTAGAAAAAATAGAGTATCGCCTTCTCGTCATTGGCGAGAATCCAATTCAGAAGATTGGTATCCGACATCGTTTTAAAGCGGTCCATAAGCTCTATTTGTCCTCCTTTATGGGTAAGCTGCAACCTTCCACTCGGCGATTCCCGAACCGATCAAAAAACACATCCGAATCCACATAAAAAAAGCGCGGGAATCTGATTCATCGCTCACCCCGCACCTTAGGCTCTCGCATCGCCCACCATCCGAGGATAAGCAATGCCGAAGCCCACGCTGTTATGTATATCTGAACGGATACTAAATGGAATCCGTTGGCTAGGACACGCCTAAGCGCACCTGCGCCGGAATATACAAACCATGGACATTGAACACTGCCTTACCGTGCGGATGGTTTCTGAATTTGCGAGATTCAAGGTGCCGCAGATAAGACGCTGACTCAACGCCTTTTATATATGTCTGCTGCCCGCCTTCCGCCCCCCAGGCTTCGGAACGAACAGCGTGGCAAAAATAATGATTTTTCCGTTCGTCTTACCAGGGAGAGGAAAAAAATTGCAAAAAAATCGGAATACAGGAATTAGGAGTTCGGGATTGGGAGTTGGAGGTGTAGTTATTAAGTTAAGAAACTAAGGAGTTAAGATGGGGCGTCGCTGACTGTCGGATCTTCTCTCAACTCTAATCTCTATACTCTAAACTCTAATCTCTCAACTTTTCTGGCATTTCAACCCACACCCCCGCCATCCATTAACAAACAAAATTTATTTACTATTTTAAAATTTATATAGTATAAATTCTTATTTTTGCAAACTAAAACATAACGGAATGAATACAGGGGAGATCATATTATACCAGCCGGACAATTCGATACGATTGGAGATGCGGATGGAGAACGTGACGGTGTGGCTCACGCAGGCGCAGATGGCAATGCTGTTCCAGAGATCCATTTCCGACATTTCCAGACATATACGAAAGATTTTCACCGAGGGGGAACTTGACGAGAAAAGCAATTTGCATTTTTTGCAAATTGCAAATTCAGACAAGCCCGTTGCTTTTTTCAGTCTGGACGTAATCATATCTGTCGGATATCGTGTGAAAAGCATTCAAGGGACACGGTTCCGCCAATGGGCAAATTCGATATTGAAAGCATATCTGTTGAGGGGATATGCTATTAATCAGCGTATCCAGATCCCTGAACAATACATAAACCGTCAACTCCAGGAACATGCAGAAAGGATTCATAATCTCGAAAACAAAGTTGATTTCTTCGTGCGCACGGCCCTGCCGCCGGTAGAGGGTGTGTTCTACGAGGGTCAAATATTTTATCAACTTTCTTTTTCAGGCAAAAAAAGAAAGTTGCAAAGAAAAGTTGCCTTCGCCGCTACACAAGTGGATTGCTAAAAAACGGGCAACTGAAGGCTAAACACTGAAACTCGCTTGCTATCGCAAGCTCAAACAGTCAGTGTTCTTAACGCCTCCACTCACCTCGTTTTTTCACGCAATCCACTTGCAAATGCGGCATTTATTGTTTTGCTGTATGATTACGCTTCCTGATTATCGACGGCACCGTGTATCACCTCGGGGCCTCGCTGAAGGATTTGGGCAAGAGGCTGTTTGCGTTCTCGAAGTTGGAACTGCCGGCGGGGAAGATACTGTGATGATTGGGATTTGGGAGTTGGGGGTGCAGTTAAGGAGTTAAGGAACTAAGGAGTTAAGATGGGGCGTCGCTGACTGGTTGATATTCTCTCAACTATAATCTCTCAACTCTAAACTCAAATCTCTCAACTTTTCGTCTGGGTTGGTTATGCAGAATAACGACAAATCATCAAAAAAATCCGAAACAACATCACAAAATTAACATTTGATTGTAAAATAATTTTTCGAATTTTTTCATCTCATTGATTTTCAACATTAAAAAATTTCGCAACACCACTTGACAAGCGTAGCCTTTTGTCATATCTTTGCCACATCTAACCTTAAATAAATATTAATATGTATCTGAACATTATAAAATATTACAGTCCCATCACGGACGTGACCTTCCGACGCATCTTCGGGAAGAACATCGACCTGGCCGCCAGCCTCCTCAACGCCTTCCTACCGCTGGAAGAGGGACGCAAAGTCGAGAGCCTCGAATACATCTCACCCGAACTCATGCCCGAAACGCCCGCCCGCAAGAACAGCATCGTGGACGTCTGCTGCCGGGACTCCTCCGGCGTGCAGTTCTTAGTGGAGATGCAGATCAACTGGCCGGAGGATTTCTACCAACGGGTGCTCTTCAACGCTTCCAAGGCCTACGTCAACCAGCTCGGCAAAGGGCGCACCTACAAGATGCTACAGCCCGTCTATTCCCTCAACTTCGTCAACGGCAACAGCCATCCGGGCCTCACGGAGTGGTACCACCCGTACCGGATCGTGCACCAGTACCACTCGGACCTCGTGATCGAGGGCCTGCACATCGTCTTCGCGGAAATGGACAAATACCGGAAACTCAACGTAAAGGGAAACAGCAAACGGGACCTGTGGATGCGCTACTTCACGGAGCTGACGGAAAACACCCGGAAACCGGCAGAGGATCTGTTGGCGGACCCCGAGGTCGGCAAGGCCATCGAGCTGCTAGAGGCCATCAACTACTCGGAGGAGGAGCGCTACCTGTACGACCGCTACTGGGACGCTGTGAGCATTGAAGCCACCCTGCGCGACGCCGGCATACAGGAAGGAATGGAGAGAGGTATGGCAAAAGGAATAGAGAGAGGTCTAGTAATAGGAGTCGAGCAAGGAGTACAACAAGGAATCCAACAGGAGAGGCACCAACTCGTACTCAAGATGCTTAACAAAGGATTACCGCCATCTCTCGTGGCAGAGGTGACCGGCTTGACAGAAGAGGAGGTGATCAATTATTAATTGTCTTTCAAATACGCCTGCAGATGCTCTATCTCTTCGTATTTGGGCGTATCCTCCACAAAAGCGGGCACGATGGCACGCACCTCGTCATAGAATTTGCGGGTGACCGGCGAGAGCTTGTCCTGGATCTTGAGGCAGTCCACAGCCTGCACCAAGGCCATGCATTGGATGGCAGCCACCTGATAGCCGTTGTCGATCACGCGGCGGGCCAACAGGGCCGAGTTGGTGCCCATGGAGACCACATCCTGGTTGTCGTTGTTGTTCGGGATGCTGTGCACACATACGGGGTTAGACAGCGTCTGCGACTCGGCAGTGGTGGAGGTGGCGGTGAACTGCGCGGCCTGCAGACCATAGTTCAAACCGAGGTGGCCGAGGTTCACAAAGGGCGGCAGGATGCCGTTGATGCGATCATGGAACAGGTAGTTGAGCTGCCGCTCCGAGAGCATAGTCATCATCGTCACCGCAATCTTCAGCTTGTCCATCTCAAAGGACACATAATCGCCGTGGAAATTGCCACCATGATACACGTTGCGGGTTGCGACATCCAACACAGGATTGTCATCCACGGAGTTGTACTCGTTCACCAATACTTTGCGCGCATTGACCAGCTCGTCGTACACCGGACCGAGAATCTGCGGCACACAGCGCAGCGAATAGTAGGGCTGCACCTTGACCTCATTGCCGAAATAGGACTCCTGGTGCTGTTGCTGGTAGAGTTCCGCCTGGCGGTCCTTGAAGCAACGGGAACCGGCAGCTATGCGGCGCATCTCGGCAGCCACATAATGCTGACCCTCATGGTGTTTCATCCCATTGAGTTCCTGCGAGAAACAGTCGTCGTATGAGGAAGCGATCTCATTCATCATCGTGGAAAAAATCAGCGACCAGTCGAAGAGCTTCTGGGCATAATAGAGATTAACCATTCCGATGCCACTCATCACGGCGGTGCCGTTCACGATGGAGAGGCCATCGCGGATGTACATACGCAAGGGCTGGATGCCGAGTTCGCGGAGCACCCCGGCGGTGGGGCGTTTCTCCCCGTTGTAAAACACATATCCCTCCCCTATCAGCGTCAGCGCCACATGGGCTAACTGCACCAAGTCGCCACTGGCGCCCACGCTGCCATGCTCGGGCACAAACGGATAGACGCCCTTGTTGATGAAGGTTTGGAAGGCGCGGACCGTGTCAAGATGCACACCGGAGTTGCCGGACACGAAGGTAAGATAGCGGGCCAGCATGGCAGCACGCACATAAATCGGTTCTAAAGGCTTGCCCGCACCCGTGGCATGCGAACGGATGATATTATACTGTAAGGCCAGCAGATCCTTGTCATCGATACGGTATTGTGCCATCGGACCGAAACCGGTGTTGATGCCATATATCACCTTGTCGCGGGCGAAATCTTTCAAAAAAGTATATGCGGACTCTATCTTTTCTTGCTCATTGGGGGTCATCTCCAACGTCATCCCGCTGAAAACCACATCAATAATCTCTTCGTATGTCATACCTGAAATTTTTAAGGCCGCAAAAGTACAAAAAACAATAAATATTTTTTACTTTTGCACGCTTTTTTGGAAAAGAACTAAACCCAACACAGATGAAAAAGATATTAGTCATTGGTGCCTGCGGACAGATTGGTTCCGAGCTGACACCCGCATTACGCAAACAGTATGGTACCGACAACGTTGTTGCCGCGGACATGATTTACCCGTTGAAAGGCGACCTGGCTGATGCCGGCCCTTCCTGCAAGATCGACGCCACCAACGCCCAGGACATCGCCGATGCTGTCAAGAAGTACAACATCGATGCTATTTATAACCTGGCCGCCATCCTCTCCGCGAAGGCGGAAGCCAACCCTATGCTGGGCTGGAACGTGGGCGTGGGCGCCCTGCTCAACTGTCTGGAAGTCTCCCGCGAGATGGGATGCTCCCTGTTCACGCCAAGCTCCATCGGAGCCTTCGGTCCCGACACCCCGCACGACATGACTCCGCAAGACACCATCCAGCGGCCCAAGACCATCTACGGTGTCACCAAAGTCACGGGCGAGCTGCTGAGCGACTACTATTTCAAACGTTTCGGTGTGGACACCCGCTCCGTACGCTTCCCGGGTCTGATTTCCAACGTCACCCTGCCCGGCGGCGGCACTACCGACTATGCCGTTGAGATCTACTACGCCGCCGTCAAGGGCGAGAAATTCGTCTGCCCCATCGCCAAAGGCACCTACATGGACATGATGTACATGCCCGACGCCCTGAAGGCCGCCATCGACCTCATGGAAGCCGACCCCACCAAGCTTGTACATCGTAACTCATTCAACATCACGGCCATGAGCTTTGAACCTGAAATGATTTACGCCGAAATCAAGAAACACATCCCTGATTTCCAGATGGAATACCAGTACGATGAGCTTCGACAGAACATCGCCGACTCATGGCCCAACCAGATGGATGACCACTGCGCCCGCGAGGAGTGGGGCTTCAAGCCCACTTACGATCTCGCCTCGATGACCGTGGACATGCTCAAGGTGCTGGGCGAGCGCTATCGGAAATAGGAACTAACATCACGCCACATGCGCAAACACCCCCGACAACATACTATAATAAAGAAAGTTGTCCATCGGGTTTCCCTATGGGCTCGGAATGTGCATGATGGGTGTAACCGCCTGCTCCGACATATTAACCTCCATAAGCTAGGCAACATCGGGTTCGCCCTTCTTAGTGCCTTCGTCTTGAGTGTATGTTGTTATATTGTTGAAAACCAACCATATAACCTCATGGAAAAGTCACTCTTATACTATCTGTTAGAGTGGCCTTTCAATAGTGACAGCACCACAGATAATGAAGAAGCCTGCTTCATCAACATCAGCCACGACCGCCAGCTAGTCAGCATTGACCCGCGGGACAGCACTGCCGGCAACATCGACATCACCGACCGTGCCAAGTTGCTGGCATTCTTGCAGATGCTGGAACGTGACAACGTGCCATACAAATACATACTCTTGGATATCCGTTTCGAGAAAGGGCTCACCACCCCTGTTGACACGCCCCTTTTCCGCCAGATATGCCGTATGCGCGACATCGCCATCGCGCACCATGCCAACGATGCGTGGGACAATTATGAGCTTGCCTTTGACAGTCTGCAGGGTAAAACCGGCATGTCGGATTATGCACAGTTAGGCTTCGCACGCAACTTTTCCCGATACACCTTCCTACAGGACGGCGGGCCCTCGTTGGCATTGAAGATGTACGACGACACGCGGCACCAGGCCACCTCCATAAAGCGATTCCGCCGCTGGCCTCTGTACACCAGTTGCGGTTTGCTCTGCACCAACTCTCCAATGCTGGCCATCCGAGGCAACATCTACAACAAAATGGATGCCCCCGTCATGGAAGAGGGTCCGGGATTCATCTACAATTTCTACGAGGATCTCGGCGCTGACATTCTATCTTTGGAAGGGCGGAATCTGGCCGAAGACTTTAAAAACAAATACCTGATAGTAGCCAATCTTGAGAGCGACATGCACGACACATACACCGGCCCAATGCCTGGCGCTTATCTCACCTGGCTGGCATTCTTGCATCTGCGTGACGGACATCATCTGCTGCACTGGCCTTTTATTATCCTCATGTTCGTATTTTATGCGGCCATCTTTTACTTCCTGTTTTTCATCAACCGTATGGCCCGCGGCAAATGGGCCTCTCACTCGCGAATACGCCAGTTCCTACTCGGCCTCATTCGCTGGATAGGATCCTGCGGACTGCTTTATTTAGTGACCTTTATCGCCTATCTCGCCTTTGCCGTACGTTACAACGTCACCATCCCCATCCTGGGCGTCATCATTGCCAATTTTATTATTAATATAGCAAACAACAATGAAAAGAACAACAACCCTTCTGGTCTGGATGCTGCTCCTTCTGCTTAATGCTGAAGCCACCGACTACAAAATATTGAAAATGAGCTGCGACTCCATCAAAATCGGCAATCAATGGTGTCGAAAAGGTTCTGTATTCAACGATGCGGACAACATCCGCTGGCCTGGAGGGTACCAGTTCCTATGGGCGCAGAACCAGTCCACCCAGCGGACATACTACATCTCCAGCGATGCCATGAATGCCAAAAGCAGCCGTACCCTCAAGGACTATGTGCTCCGGCTGAACAAAATGTCAAGCCGTGACGGGGAGATCTGGCAGAGTCTGATAGGGAAAAACAAGGAGAATTTTACTGAAAAAAGAATCGCCTTGGTCATAGGGAATTCTAACTATCAGAACAACACGCAATTGAGAAACGCCATCAATGACGCACACGCCGTAAGCGCCGAACTGCAACAATTGGGATTCGATGTATATAGCCTGTACGATGGTACCGGAGAAGATATGGCCAACGCCGTGGAGCTGTTCCGGAAGAAAGCCGTAGGCAACGGGTATAAAATGGCCCTCTTCTACTATTCCGGACATGGTCTGCAGGGGGATGATGGTAACAACTACCTGCTGCCAGTGGATGCGAAACTGAACAGCAAAGGCGACTTAAGCACCTGTATTGACGGGCGATGGCTGGTTTCCAAGCTATCGGACGCCAACTGTGCCAACACCATCGTGGTGCTGGACGCGTGCCGCAACGAGAAACTGAACTGGACTCGCGGGCTCACCGACGGCCTCATCCCGCTGGCACCGCCTCTCGGCATGCTTCTGGCCTACTCCACGCAGGCAGGCTCCGTGGCACAGGATATGATTGACGATGACCTGCCCTATGGACCGTATGCCAACGCTCTGGTGACCGCTCTGAAAAAAGACAAAAGCTCTGTGGACGAACTCTTCTCCGAAGTGAAAAACCAAGTCATCCAAAGCACCTCCGCCATCCAAGTGCCCACCATCTTCAACAACCTGCTCAAAACCGTTTACATCAACGGTCAGAACCAATACGAAGTGCTCACGCCCGAGCAGGCCAGAGCCGAAGCCAAGAAGGCCTTCGACTCACGCGTGCAGCTGGCCGAGCAGGGCGACCGGGAGGCCCAGTATGAGCTTGGCATGGCATACGAGTTCGGATCGCAGTTCTGCGACACCAACCGGGCCGAAGCATACAAATGGTACACCAAGGCCGCCAACCAGGGGCACACAGAGGCAGAGAACAAATTAGGCACCTATTACTTCCTGGACGAGAACAACTTGGAAGAGGCCGTGCATTGGTATGATCTGGCCGCCAAAGGGGGAAACGGGAATGCACAATACAACCTCGGGTTCATCTATCTGAACGCCACCGGAAGTCTCTCGAAACCGTCAGAGGGTTTGGAATGGATGCGCTCTGCAGCGGAATCAGGTGTGGTGAACGCCCAATACGAGCTCGGACGTTGCTACTACGATGGCATTGACGGCTTGCAAGTACCCTACCGCACCGAAGCTTTCCGATGGTTTAAGGCCGCCAGTGAACAGAACCATCTGGAGTCCCAGTACTATCTGGGCCGTTGCTACTTCTACGGCGACGGCACTGACCAGAACTACTCGGAGGCTTTCAAACACTATCAGATCGCCGCCAACAAAGGCATGGCTGAAGCCGAATACGCACTTGCGCTCTGCTACGAAAAGGGCTATGGCGTGGATCCGAACAAGGAAACCGCTATCGCCTGGTGTCGGAAAGCAGCCGACAAAGGCTACGACAAAGCCATCCGCCGCCTGTCCATTTTAGTTCCCGAAGGTCAATAACCCATTCAACCCTAACGATATGAGAATCAAAAACATCATACTATCCATAGTGTTGCTTTGCATCGGTGTCGTCTTCACCAATCCGACAAAGGCACAGCTGTCGTTCCAGCCGGCACCATTTACCACAACCTTGACGGAGACCTCTAACCCTTCCGCCATCAAACCGGTGGAAAAGAAAAGCAAACCGATACGTCATTCCACATTCTTAACCCTGAATGTGCAGACGCTGCCTCTTACGAAGGAGATCGGCTTTTTCGACATTCACAATTTCTCTTACGGTCTTAAAATCGGTACGATGCGGAAATCGGGATGGTACTTGAGCCTGATGAGCAACTTCTGGTTCCCTGGCTCTTTCCGCGCCGGAAACGCCGAGCAGCTGACAAACCCTCTGGATGTCCGGAACTCCTATTTCGAAGGAATGCTGGGTCTTACCGGACGTTATTGGAAACCTATGTCATTCCATTTTGGAATCGGTATGAACTACCGTACGACCAACTATCTGTGCAAGGATCACGTGTGGCGCAACCAGCAAACGGAGCGCGGATACGGCCCGGTGGTGGCCAGCGGCTTCATGTTCCACATCACTGGCTTCGTACTCTCTGCTGAAGCTGTATTACACTACTCGATTCAGGAAGGATCCTTCCGCGACAACCTCTACATCGGAGCCAAGGTGGGAGTTGGATTTTGCTTAGTGGATAAAAAAGGGAAGAAAAACGCGCCGAAAAAAGAGAAGCATATGGAAAGCTCCCTGACACGCAGTCTGGTCCCCATCACCGCCACACCCGAATATGGCGGACAATATACAAGTTCGCCCCTACCGAACATTTTGTTCGCAGACAACCGGGCAGTAGAAAGCCTTGACGACGAAGACCACCCCGACACACAGGAAAAGCTAGCGCCAGCTACCGCTCCAGCAACCGCAGACCCCACTTCCGTCAACAAGAATGCAGAAGCAACAAGCGCCACTGAAACAAGCACTTCGCAAAGCGAATCTAAAGATATGGTTGAAACAAAATCCGATGCCATTTCAGCCGAAGATCTTTTAAAAGAGGGTTTGTTTCCGGAGGAAGAAGAAACAGCCGACTCTCTTGACGCACAATCGTCTGAGCCGAAGCCTTGCGGCAAGTTGAAAGTCACCGACGCGGACCACAACGTCTATCACACCGTGACCATCGGCAGCCAGTGCTGGATGGCAGAGAATCTCCGTTCAACCACCGACCCATGGGGCCATCGGATTTTGCAAGGGCGTCATGCCGACAGCAACATCGCCTACCGGTATTGTCCCGGCGGCGACACGGCCACCGTGCGCGCCTACGGATATCTCTACAACTGGAAGGCCGCCTCGGGACAGACCTGGATTATGCAGCAAAACGACACTCTCGGGCGCGGCATCTGTCCGCAAGGCTGGCACCTGCCCAGCAGCGCCGAATGGGACCTGTTGGCCCTCTATTTAGCCAGCTATGACGAATATGTCTGCGGCGGACAGAACGGACGCATTGGCAAGTCAATAGCCGCCACACGCGTATGGCGGACCTCCGACAAGGATTGTGCCATTGGCAACAATCCTAAGGCAAACAACGCATCGGGGTTCTCGGCCCTGCCAACCGGCAACTACAATGGAACTTATATGGGATTCGGTCGGGAGACAGGCTTTTGGTGCCACATGCCGAATGGCAAAGTGGGCCCGATCCGAGTATTGCGCACCGACAGCGACGCTTTGCTCCCCGCCCAGCCGGAGAACGCCGCCGAAGCGTATGCGGTGCGGTGTGTAATGGACTAACGGGGCCTTGACTTCCGTTTGCCATTTTTCGAAAAGTGGATTCTTTTCCCAATTTTTATACTATCTTTGCAGCCGTAAAAACCGAATATCATTTTTAACAACACAAATAAAATAATCATTATGAAAGAAACCGTTTACAGAGCGAAACATGAGGCTTTAGGAGCCAAAATGGAAGAGTTTGCCGGCTTTTACATGCCGATCCAATACGACAGCATCACCAACGAGCACCTGCAGGTGCGCAACAAGGTGGGCGTGTTTGACGTGTCCCACATGGGCGAGTTCACCGTGAAGGGCCCGAAGGCGCTGGCCCTGCTGCAGCACATCACCACCAATGACGTGGCTGCCCTCTACCCGGGCAAGGTGCAATACAGCTGCTTCCCCAACGGCAAGGGCGGTATTGTGGACGACCTGCTAGTCTATAACCTGCACGATGAAGATTATCTTTTGGTGGTCAACGCCGCCAACATCGACAAAGACTGGGCCTGGGTTGTGGAGCAGAACAAGAACTTCGGCGCTGAAATCGAGAACATCTCCGACAACATCTCCCAGCTGGCCGTCCAGGGTCCTCTGGCGCTCAAGGCCATGCAGAAGCTGACCGACGCCTCCGTCATCGACATGGAGTATTACACCAACAAAATCATCAAGTTCGCCGGTTTCGACAATATTCTCTTCTCCACCACAGGCTATACTGGCTCTGGCGGTTGCGAGATCTATTTCCCGAACGAATATGCCATGCAGATCTGGGACGCCGTCTTTGAGGCTGGTGCCGAGTTCGACATCAAACCCATCGGCTTGGGCGCACGCGACACCCTCCGTTTGGAAATGGCCTTCTGCCTCTACGGCCACGAGATCGACGACACCATCTCCCCCATTGAGGCCGGTTTGGGCTGGATCACCAAATTCGTGGACGGCAAGGACTTCATCGACCGCAAATTCATGGAAGACCTCAAGGCCAACGGCGTGACACGCCGCATTGCCGGTTTCGAACTCATCGACCGCGGCATTCCGAGAAACGGCTATGAGGTTTGCGACGCTGAAGGCAACCTCATTGGCGAGGTGCGTTCCGGCACGTTCGGACCGTCCGTCAACAAGGGCATCGGCACCGCGTTGATCAAGAAAGAATTCGCCAAAGCCGGCACGGAAATCTTCATCAAGGTGCGCAACCGCCTGCTGAAGGCCGTCACCGTGAAGATGCCGTTCTACAAACCCGAATAATCGGAGGAATACATTGTAAAAAAGGTAGCGACGCCACAATGTGACATCACAAAAGGTAGCGACGCCACAATGTGACGTCGCTACCTTTTTTCGTGGGCGCCTTCACCTATAAGGGTTTCGTTTTCAAAACATTTAACGAGGAAAAACAAAATGGCAACGGTTCACCTCAACAAGCTCGGCATCACAGCGAATGACGACACACCAGACAGGCATTCCAGTGCTTGATATACAATGGAAAATTTTTAATTACAACATATACTTGTTTTCGCTATATGCTAAAAACGAGGTCTCACCGTTGAGCCGCCAGATGCAGGGCAGTTGATATTGGGATGACACTCGTCGGAATAGGTTCCGTAAGTGAGGGTGCTGGCACCGCTGAGATCCACATTCAATTGTGAGCAGATGGTTACATCGGCGTTGCTGGCGCCACTCATCTCCCCGTACACTGATTCGGCAGAGAGATAGGGGGCCTTCAGGGTGCTGGCACCACTGAGGTCAATTTCCATCTTCTCCAATTTGGTGGGCTAGAAACCGTCAATG
>JAIKYR010000015.1 GCA_024682995.1 Bacteroidales bacterium
CCTGTTGGGGGTGTTGTAGGGGCGAATAATTATTCGCCCCTACATGTCGTCACGGAATGATATGCGTATTGTTCTCCTTGCAATACACAAACACCGCAATCATTGCGAATGGCGGCAGTATGCTCAGCGAGATGCCGAACCACGCTGCGAACGAATGGTTCCGCATCTTAGCCAAGAATCCGTTGAACAGCGCCCATCCGAAATAGACCAGAATGACGGCCACAAGAATCACAATTTCCGAAGTTGACATAAAGGATTATTTTTAACGGGCAAAGGTTTTCCCGAATATCATTCCCGCTTAAAACCCCTTGACCACCCAATCATCCTCCGCAACAACCTTTGACAATGCGGACTTCAAATGCTGGAAATCCTCAATTGTCCAACCCAACACCCCTTCACATATTACTACCCTCTTTCCATTCGGTTGAAACATTCTAAGACGATCAGGACCACGTCCGCCGCCGTTCAACATATCCCACGAAAAACCTTCGAACGGAATCACGATCTTGTACTGACGTTTCAACAAGTCATATCGCAGAACTCTGATTTCCAGCTTTTTATAATCTACATAGACAGCCTCCACCAAACTTCCTTTTCCCAAGAAGGAGAGAAACAATGCAAAACCAAAAGCAAAGAGAAATACAGCAAGCAAATGGTCAAGAAAGAAGTGAAAAGACTCGGAAAAAAGAAAGATGGCAGCCTCCATCAAAAAGAGTGCTATAAACAGCCATGCCGTGCGAAGATAAAAACGGACTACAACCGAATATTTCCATTTGCTCCGGCGGATAGTTCTAACATACTGCGGGTATGTCCCAGACTGTGAATTTTCCATTTTTACTCCGGTTGTTTTTACTTCTTTGATCTTGGTTGCATCATACCTCCAGAACCTGCGAAATCCGTTAAACAGAATCTAAAAATATGACGTCGCAAAAATAGCATCTTTATCTATATGTATGATGCAGAAAAGCAAACATCGAAATAAAATTGTACCTATTCTGGATATCATTTTTTTGCTTATTTTTGCGTTTGCTATGATAAGGTTGCAAAAACAACAAACATCAAGAAACAACAACATAATCTACTATGAGCAACGAAATACAATTTATTCTCTACCAACTGCCTGACGAGGAAGGAAAGGTGCAGGTGGTGATCAAGGACGAAACGATATGGGCCACGCAAAAGGCGATGGCTGCGCTGTTTGATGTTGGCGTACCCGACATCAGCAAGCATCTCAAAAAGAAATTCGAGACTGGAGAATTGGATAAAGATTTGGTTGTTTCCAAAATGGAAATAGCCACTCCGCATGGTGCTATAGAAGGTAAAACACAGATGAGTGAGACCGCATTTTACAGCCTCGATGCCATTATTGCCGTGGGGTATCGCGTGTCGTCGGCGCGTGCCACCAAGTTCAGGCAATGGGCGACAAAGGTACTGAAGGAGTTTATCAAGAAGGGGTTTGTGTTGGATGAAGAACGCTTGAAACAGGGTAATGCCGTGTTTGGGAAAGACTACTTCCGTGAGTTGCTGGAAAAAGTTCGCAGCATACGGGCCAGCGAACGCCGCATCTGGCAGCAGATTACTGACATCTACGCGGAGTGCTCTTTCGACTACGACCGCAACTCTCCCACCACGCGGGAGTTCTACCAGATGGTCCAAAACCGTTTCCACTACGCTATCACCGGACAGACCGCGCCTGAGATCATCTACACCCGCGCCGACCACACCAAAGACCACATGGGTTTGCAGACATGGAAAAATGCGCCCGGCGGACGGGTGCTGCTCAGCGACACCAAGGTGGCCAAAAACTACCTGCCTGAGATAGAGATACACCGACTGGAACGCGCTGTTTCGACTACATTGAGGATCTCATAGAGCGCGGGAACCCCTTCAACATGGAGCAATTTGCCGCTTCCGTCAACGAGTTTCTAACTTTCCGCCGCTATGCGTTATTACCAGACAAAGGAAAGATCAGTCGCGAAATGGCCGACAAAAAAGCAGAAGAGGAATACAATCTTTTCAATCCCATGCAACAAATCGATTCGGATTTCGACAAACAGATTCGAGAGCTGATGGGAGACAAAAAGTAAAAATCGTACCCTTACCCTCTCAATAAAAAACACCAAAACTATGCTGCAAATCGGAACGAAAGCCCCATACTTCGAGGGCGTTGATGAAAACGGGAACAACGTGAAACTGAGCGACTTCGCAGGAAAAAAGCTCGTGCTATACTTTTACCCAAAAGACAGCACGCCCGGCTGTACGGCCGAGGCCTGCAACCTGCGCGACAACTACCAGCGCTTCCTCGCCATGGGCTACGAGGTCTTGGGCGTGAGCCGCGACTCCGCCGCCTCGCACCAGCGGTTCATCGCCAAATACGAGTTGCCATTCCACCTCATCGCCGACACCGACCTCACCATCCTCAAGGCCTACGAGGCGTGGGGCGAGAAGAAAATGTACGGCAAGGTAACCGAAGGCACGCTGAGAACCACCTACGTCATTGACGAACAAGGTGTCATTGTTGATGCGATTGGCAAGGTGGATACGAAGAATCACACGGCACAGCTGCTAAAATAGCGTCTGCGGCAGTCCCATTGCTACTTTTCTCCATTATAAAGCAACCAAACATCCCCCTTCCACTCGAGAACTACTGGCATGTCCTAGTGGACGGTTCCATCCACGTAAGAGAAGGGTAAGACGGTGAAACTAACCGTCTCTTTACTCCTGCATCAGGATTTCCAGCATCTTGATGGCGCAGTCGCTGATGATGGAGCCAGGTCCGAAGATACAGGCGGCACCGGCCTTGTAGAGGAAGTCGTAGTCCTGCGGTGGGATCACACCGCCCACGATGACCATGATATCCTCGCGGCCCAGTTTCTTGAGTTCCTCAATCACCTGCGGCACAAGGGTCTTGTGTCCGGCGGCGAGGGAGGAAACGCCCAAGATGTGGACGTCATTCTCCACGGCCTGTTTGGCTGCTTCGGCGGGTGTCTGGAACAGCGGTCCCATGTCCACGTCGAAGCCGATATCGGCATAGCCGGTGGCCACCACTTTGGCGCCGCGGTCATGGCCGTCCTGGCCCATCTTGGCAATCATGATACGAGGACGACGGCCCTCTTTCTTGGCGAACTCATCGCACATCTCGCACGCCTTCTTGAAGGCTGCATTGTTCTGTTGTTCTGCACTATACACGCCGGAAATAAGATTTATTTTTGCTTTATAACGTCCATAAACTTCTTCAAGGGCATCGGAGATCTCACCAAGGGAGGCACGCACGCGCGCGGCCTTGATGGAGAGGTCCAGCAGGTTGCCGTTACCGGTCTTGGCACACTCGGTCAAAGCGGCCAAGGCTGCCTTCACGTCCGCCTCGTTGCGGTTGGCACGAAGTTCGGCAAGACGCTTGATCTGGGCCTCGCGTACCGTGGTGTTGTCCACCTCAAGAGTCTCGATGGGTGATTCCTTGTCCAGTTTGTATTTGCTGACACCGATGATGGCCTCCTTGCCGGAGTCGATACGGGCCTGCTTACGGGCGGAAGCCTCCTCGATACGCATCTTGGGGATGCCGGTCTCGATGGCCTTAGCCATGCCGCCCAAGGATTCGATTTCCTGAATGTGCTTCCAGGCGCGATGGGCGATCTGGTGGGTGAGGCTCTCCACATAGTAGGAGCCGGCCCACGGGTCAATAGACTTGCAGATCTTGGTCTCTTCCTGAATGTAAATCTGCGTGTTACGCGCGATACGGGCCGAGAAATCGGTGGGCAGGGCGATGGCCTCATCCAAGGCGTTGGTATGCAGCGACTGGGTGTGGCCCAGCGCAGCACCCATAGCCTCCACACACGTACGACACACGTTGTTGAACGGGTCTTGCTCGGTGAGCGACCAGCCGGAGGTCTGGCAGTGCGTACGCAACGCCAGGGATTTTGGGTTCTTGGGGTTGAATTGCTTCACAATCTTGGCCCACAACATTCGGGCGGCGCGCATTTTGGCAATTTCCATGAAATGGTTCATGCCCACGGCCCAGAAGAAGGACAAACGCGGAGCGAAGTCGTCCACGCTCATGCCTGCATTCACACCAGCGCGAAGATACTCCAGACCGTCGGCCAGCGTGTAAGCCAGCTCGATGTCGCTCGTGGCACCTGCCTCCTGCATGTGGTATCCGGAGATGGAGATGGAGTTGAACTTGGGCATGTTCTTGGAGGTGAACTCGAAGATATCAGCGATAATCTTCATGGAGTGCAACGGCGGGTAGATGTAGGTGTTCCGCACCATGAACTCTTTCAAAATGTCGTTCTGGATGGTGCCCGACAGTTGGTCCATGCTCACACCCTGCTCTTCGGCGGCCACGATGTAGAAGGCCAACACCGGCAGCACAGCACCGTTCATGGTCATAGAAACGGACATCTTGTCCAAGGGTATCTGGTCGAACAGGATTTTCATGTCGAGGATGGAATCCACGGCCACACCGGCCTTTCCCACATCGCCCACCACACGCGGGTGGTCGGAGTCATAGCCACGGTGCGTGGCCAAGTCGAAGGCGATGGACAGACCCTTCTGACCGGCAGCCAAGTTGCGGCGGTAGAAGGCGTTGGACTCTTCGGCGGTGGAGAATCCGGCATATTGACGGATGGTCCACGGACGGAAGGCGTACATCATGGAGTAGGGTCCGCGCAGGAACGGCGGAATACCGGCGGTATAGTTCAAATGCTCCATACCTTCCAAATCTTCCTTGCCATACACCTGTTTGACCGGAATCTGCTCGGCGGTCATCCACGATTCGGAAATGTGGTGTTCTTGTTCCCATTTCTGAAAATCCTCTTGATTTTCAGAGACTTTCTTAAAATCTACGTTGGTAAAATCAGGACGCATAGTTTTGAATCTTCTTTACATTATATTGGGGCCGCAAAGGTACATATTTTTCAAAAATACGGACAGGTATTTTTGTTGGTTTGTAGAGACGTTGCACGCAACGTCTCTACAGGTTGTATTTATTTCGCTTGTATATTCTTGCCGCAATCGTCCACAATCATCTTATACCATTCCTCACGATATTTCGGCTGGTCGGGGAAAGCGCATTGCGGGATCTTGGTGTCCGACACCTTAAACTTGCCGTTTTCCTCTTTCTTCACGTTGCCGTCGTGATATTTCACTAACAGATAGATAAAGAGGTCGTTCCAGTCGGCGCACACCTTCTTGGCGGCGTCGTTAGAGTAACGGTTGAGTTCCTTGCGGGCCTTGTCGGGGTTATTTTCGCAGAGGTCTTTCATGGAGGCCGACATTTTGTTGATGTCTTTCACGAAATTGCCTTCCCAGTAAGCCTGTTTTTCGTTCACATGCTTGATCATGTCACAGTAGCGGGAATAGACGAAGTTGCTAACCTTGGTAAAGGTCCAGAAGGCGGCAGTGTTGGAGTATTCCACCATGGAGCCGTTGCCCTGCTCGTATTCCTTCGGGATTTCGGTGATGCCGCAGAACATGGGCACATAGCAGCAGCTGGCCGCGTCGTCCACGCCGAACCAGAAGATGCCTCCGAACCAGTTGGGCAGCCAGCTGCGGCATTGGGCCACGAAGGAGAAGCCGGTCTGCTGGGTAGCGGTGGCGCGCTCGTGGACGTATCCTTTGCCGTTATACTCCCAAGTCATCGGGCGCCAACGGTATGGACATTTGAACGGGCCAGCACCGAGATCGTTGGTCATATCCATGGAGGTGCCCTCGAAATGGTCGCGCATCATCTGCATCATAAACTGCGCGTCAATCTTGCTCTTGTCGGCAGGCTTGATCCACAACGGGAAGCGGTGCTTGAGATTGTCGCCGCGGGCATAATCCTCATACTGGGCCATTTCGGCATGGTTGCAGTGGTTGAAGAAAGCCCACACGCGCGATTCGCAGAAGCGGGCACCATCGAAGTTGATGGGATTGTAGGTGTCGCAGAAGCTGAAGTCTGCATCCGGAGCCTGCTTCGGGTCTTTCGGGTAGAGACCTTTCATTCGGGCGAAGGAGATAACATCGTAGGAATAGACAGTCTCCACAGAGGGCAGGAAAATTTTGTCCAGTTCTTTGCTGGTGATGGAGGTCTTGCCGTCACGCAACGGGAAAGTGGAGATGCGCGACTGGTTGGCATGGCCGCTGATGTAGCCGTCAGGGATACGACGAGCCACCCACACGGCGCCGTTGCTCCAGCCCTTCATGATTTTGCCCTTGGCGTCCAACATCTTCTCGCCCTTACCGATGAGGTCCATGACCCACGCTTCGTTGGGATCCACGATGGAGAACGACTCGCCCTCACTGGCGTAGCCATAGGTGTCCATGAGCTCGGCAATGACCTTGATAGCCTCACGGGCGTTCTTGGCCCGTTGCAACGCGATGTAAATCAAGGAGCCGTAGTCGATCATACCCTGACCTTGTTCCAGCTCTTCGATGCCGCCGTAGGTGGTCTCGCCGATGGCCAACTGCCATTCGTTCATGTTGCCGATAACCGAATAGGTGTGGGCCACCTGCGGGATCTGGCCCAGCAGCTTGCCGGTGTCCCATTCGATGACATCCATCATGGTGCCGGCGGGGTAGTCCTTGGCCGGACGATAGTACAATTCGCCGTACAGCTGATGCGAGTCAGCGGCGTAGGTGAGGAAACAGGAGCCGTCTTTGCTGGCACCCTTCGTCACAATGAAGTTGGTGCAGGCCATTGAGGTGGTGAATGCCATCAGACCTAACACAAGGGTGAGTAGAATGGATTTTTTCATAACTTGCTTTTTTATTGATTATTAATAATGATTCGTATGTATCACTCCACAGATAGAATCTTCACGGTCTTCATGCCGGCGGGGAGCTGTATGTCGAAGATGTCGTTAGGATGATGGCCGAAGAGGGCTTTGGCCATTGGAGAGGTGAAGGGCACTTTGCCTTTGGAGGCGACGGCCTCGTCCACACCGGTGATCTGGATTTGCAACTCGTTGCCGCCCATACGCATGGTTACGGTGGATCCGAACGCGATTTCGCCCATCTTTTTGGGTTCCATCACCTTGGCGATTTTGATGCGGTTTTCTAAAAGTTCCAGCTTGGCGTTGAGGAAGTTGCGGGTCACGCGGGCGTCGGTCTCCTGCCCGTCGGCGCGGATGCTGTCACGCTCGCGCAACAATTCCTCCCGCTCCTGCAGCAACTGCTCCATGCCAGCGGGTGTCACATAGTTGACCACCCCTGCGGGCAGGAACGCGCGCGGTGGCACCAACGGAACCTCTTCCTGATCTCCTTCTTTTACAAATCCTCTGCTCATAACTTGTTACATGAATTTCCGACGTAGAAGGTCGCACAAGGCCAGATAGGCAGTGGAGGTGGAATCCCAGAAATACTGCTTCTTGTAATTCTCCAGGCAGTCGAATGCCGCCTCCAGATTGGCGCACTGGTTGAGCTTTTGTATCGCCGCGCTGAACTCCTCACCCCGGTTTTGGAACAACTCCTTGATAAAGGTGAACTTGTCGTTGATAGAGATGGCCTTTGTCAGGTCTTGGACTTTCGCGTGCTGGAACTGTGCACTCAGCGAGCGGTCCTCTTTCTGCTCGTTGAACAGGTCGTTCAGCGAACGCTGGGGAGCAGAAGCACTAAGAGGCTTTTTACCCTCTTGATCGGGCTTGACGGCAGGTGCCGGAGCGACCTTGGCCGGTTCGGGTTTTGACGGAGCCGCAGGAGCTTGTTGGACTACGGGAGCCTTGGGGGCCGGTTCGGGCTGCTCATGCCGTTTGGGCCGTGGAATGAATTGCAACAAGTCATCCTCTTCGTTGGAAAACAGGGATTCTGGCTCTATCTGGTCGTCGCGTTTGGGTTTGGATGTGGGCACTCGCTCGGGCTCGCTCGGACGTACTGTTTCTTCCACAATTCTTTTCTCTTCCGGCACGGACACAGTCACTTCCGACTGAACAAGCTTCTCCTCGGGTTTGGGCATTTCCTTTTCAGGTTCTGCCGGTTGCTCTTTCGGTTGTGGTGTTTCTACCACCACCTCCGGAATCTCCTCCTTTACATCCTCCACAATCTGCACATCAACAGGTACTTCCTCTTTCGGCTGGTAGCTTTCGTGTTCTGTGTCGAAAAAGAGGTCCACATCCTCTGCCATGCCTTGGTGTACAGCATATTCGCGGGGCTCTTCAGTGGCTTGCGGTTCCTGATCGGGAGCTTGCGGCGCAGCCGGAACAGGGACTTCCACCGCAATTTCCGGCTCCGACGATGCCTCCTGAACGGGCTTTTTCGTCTGCAATTCTACATAAATGTAACGGAGACGCTCCAGAACGGCATCCCGCTCAATGGGGGGCATGACGGGCATTTCGCCACATATAAGTTCAAGGTTGTCAAGAATTTCGATGATTTGTGCAAAACTATTCTGCATTTTAGTAAGAATTAATGGTTGTTGGAAAGACAAATTATTATAATTTTGCCGTTCCGAAAAAACGGACAAAAATACAAAATTCTTTTAATCGAAACAGGCGCATGTTTTTAGAAAATAAAGCGAGTAGAAATAATCAACGGGGATGGATTGAGGTGATATGCGGGTCAATGTTTTCCGGAAAGACGGAGGAGTTGCTCCGACGCATCCGCCGCGCGGAGTTTGCCAACCAACAGATTGAACTTTTCAAGCCCGCCATCGACACCCGCTACGACGAGGTGGATGTGGTGTCGCATAACGAGAACTCAATGGTCTCCACGCCCGTCCACAACTCCTCGGAAATTCTGCTGTATGTGAATATGGAATCGGTGCAAGTGGTGGCCATCGATGAAATCCAATTTTTCGACGAAGGTATCGTGGATGTGTGCAACACGTTGGCAAACGCAGGTATCCGCGTGATTGTCAGCGGGTTGGATATGGACTACTTAGGCAATCCCTTCGGTCCGATGCCGAAGCTGATGGCGGTTGCGGAATATGTGAGCAAGCAGCACGCCATCTGCACCCATTGCGGCGACCTGGCCCAATATTCCCACCGCATCGTGGCCGGGGACGGACAAGTGCTTCTGGGCGAGAAAGAGGCGTATGAGCCCCTTTGTCGCCATTGTTTTAATGAAGCTTTGAAAAAAGAAAACCGCTAACCTATCGGTTGTTCAGCCAGTTCATCACATTCTGGTAAATCCGGTCGGCGGCGTTCTCGGTGTCAGCCGGCACGAATTTCTCCCCGGTGATGTTTTCATACAATTCTATATAACGGTCGGTGATACCCTTTACCACTTCGGGAGTCATCTCCGGCACCTGCTGGCCCTCCTGACCCTGGAATCCGTTGGCCATCAGCCACTCACGCACGAACTCTTTTGACAATTGCTTTTGAGGTTTGCCTTGGGCGAAATTCTCTTCGTATCCTTTCGCATAGAAATAACGGGAAGAGTCGGGCGTGTGGATTTCGTCGATAAGGTAGATTTTGTCGCCGGCTTTGCCGAACTCGTATTTGGTGTCCACCAGGATGAGGCCCTGTTTGGCGGCCATTTCCGTGCCGCGCTGGAAGAGCTTCATGGTGTAATCTTCAATAATGGCATAATCTTCCGGGCTGACAAGACCTTTAGCCAGGATTTCTTCCTTGGAGATGTCAGCGTCGTGTTCGCCCTGTTCAGCCTTGGTGGTGGGAGTGATGATGGGTGTGGGGAACTTCTGGTTCTCACGCATCCCTTCGGGCAGGATGTTGCCGCACAGGTTGCGACCGCCATTCTTGTAAAAACGCCAGGCGCTGCCGCACAAATAGCCGCGCACAATCATCTCCACCGGAAAACCTTGGCAAAGCACGCCCACCGTCACCATCGGGTCGGGGGTGGCTAACTTCCAGTTGGGGCAGATGTCGGCGGTGGCATCTAAGAAACGGGCGGCAATCTGATTCAGAATCTGACCCTTGCAGGGAATACCCTTGGGCAGGATGACGTCAAAGGCGGAGATGCGGTCGGACGCGACCATGGCCAACACCTCGTCATTGATATTATACACATCGCGGACTTTGCCGTGATAAACACTTTTCTGATTCGGGAAATTGAATTCTGTATGGGTAATAGCTGCCATTGTGTAAGGATTTTAAAGACGGGCGCAAAGATACGATTAAAATTGTATCTTTGCGCCTTTTAAAACCAGCATTTTTATGACTTCTTCCGAAATTCGTAACGCATTTTTGCAATTCTTTAATTCCAAAGAACATACCATCGTTCCTTCCGCCCCGATGGTCATCAAAAACGACCCTACGCTGATGTTCACCAATGCCGGTATGAACCAGTTTAAGGATATCTTTTTAGGGAATCAGAAACCGGAACATCCCCGCGTGGCCGACTCGCAGAAGTGTCTGCGCGTGTCGGGCAAGCACAACGATCTGGAAGAGGTGGGCCGCGACACGTACCACCACACCATGTTCGAGATGCTCGGCAACTGGTCGTTTGGCGATTATTTCAAAAAAGAGGCTATCGCCTATGCGTGGGAGTTTCTCACAGAGGTGATGAAACTGGATAAAAACCGCCTGTATGCCACTGTCTTCCAAGGTGATGAAAAAGACGGCACCGAATTTGACCAGGAGGCTTACGACTTCTGGAAGGAACATCTTCCGGAGGACCGCATCCTGAAAGGCAACAAGAAAGACAACTTCTGGGAGATGGGCGACACCGGCCCGTGCGGTCCTTGCTCGGAAATCCACATCGACCTGCGTGATGACAGCGAGCGGGCCAAAGTGCCCGGCCATGAGTTGGTCAACAAGGACAACCCACTGGTGATTGAGATTTGGAACCTCGTGTTCATGCAGTTCAACCGTGTAGCCTCCGGCGAGTTGAAGCCGCTGGCAGCGAAGCATGTGGATACCGGTATGGGCTTCGAGCGCCTCTGCATGGCGGTGCAGAACAAGAAATCAAACTATGATACGGATGTGTTTCAGCCTATCATCCAAAAGATTGCCGTCAGCGCCAATGTCCGCTATGGTGACAAGACGGAGACGGACATTGCCTTGCGCGTGGTGGCCGACCACCTGCGGGCCGTGAGCTTCGCCATCGCCGACGGCCAGCTGCCCTCCAACACAGGTGCTGGCTACGTCATCCGCCGCATCCTCCGCCGCGCCATCCGCTACGGCTTCACCTTCTTGGGATTCAAGGATCCCTTCATGTACAGCCTTGTCCCGGACCTCGTGGCCCAGATGGGACACCAGTTCCCCGAGCTGCAGCGGCAGCAGGAACTCATCCAACGTATCATGCTGGAGGAGGAGCAATCTTTCCTAAAGACCTTGGCCAAGGGTATCAACCGTTTTGAAGAGTATGTGGCCAAATCCAATAACGACCAAATTGACGGCGATTTCGCCTTCGAATTGTTCGACACTTACGGCTTCCCCGTGGACCTCACCCAGCTGCTGGCCTCCGAAAAAGGTAAAACGGTGGACATGGAGGGCTTCCAACGCGGCCTGCAACAGCAGAAAGAACGTTCACGTGCCGCCGCCGCTGTCACCACCGACGACTGGGTGGAGCTGATCCACACGGACACCCCGACCCAATTTGTTGGCTATCATGAAAATCAGTGCGAATGTCACGTGGTGAAGTATCGGAAAGTCTCTGCCAAAGGCAAGACCTATTTCCAGGTGGTGTTAGACAAAACCCCATTCTATGCCGAATCCGGCGGACAGGTGGGCGACACTGGAATCTTGGAGGGTGTGAATGACGCCGTTGAGGTTTACAACACCACCAAAGAGAACAATCTGACCATCCATCACACGGCCCGTCTGCCTGAAAACATGGAGGCTCCGATGACCGCCAAAATTGACGTGGTCAAGCGCCAGATGACGGCTAACAATCACTCCGCCACGCACTTGCTTGACCATGCTTTGCGGACAGTCCTCGGCACCCATGTGGAGCAGAAAGGCTCCATGGTGGCCGCCGAGCGCCTTCGTTTCGACTTTTCGCATTTTGCCAAAATGACGGATGAGGAAATCATCCGTACCGAGAAAATGGTAAACGAACTGATTCGCAAGAACCTGCCGTTGCAGGAGCATGTGGACATTCCTATTGAGGAGGCCCGTGCCAAAGGTGCAATCGCCTTGTTTGGCGAGAAATACGGTAAGTTTGTGCGGGTGATTCAGTTTGGCGACGCTGTGGAGTTGTGTGGTGGTACACACACGTCCGCCACGGGCAATATCGGTTTCTTCAAGATTGTGTCTGAAGGGGCCGTGGCCGCCGGCGTACGTCGTATCGAGGCCGTCACTGGCACTGCTGCCGAGGCCATCGTGTATGCCAATCAGGATCTTATCAAGCATATCAAGGAGATGCTCGGATCCAACAACCTCGAACAGGCTGTTCAAAAACTGACAGACGACAACTTGCAATTCCGCCATAAAATCGAAGACTTCGAGAAACAGAAGGTATTGGAATTCTGTAAGAAATCTGAAGAGACGGCTCAATACATCAATGGTATTCAGGTAATTGCGCAGACGACTACGTTTAGTCCTGACATTCTGCGTAATGCGGCTTTCATGTTGCGCCTGAGACCCAACCGTATCGTGGTGTTAGGCAGTGTGTTTGACAACAAGCCGAATTTGGCTGTGGCGGTTTCCGATGACCTGGTGGGTCGTTTTGAGGCTCCGAAGTTAGTGCGTGCCGCTGGCAAACTCATACAAGGCGGTGGCGGCGGACAACCCACTCTCTCCATGGCGGGCGGCAAAAACCCCGCCGGTGTGCCCGATGCCGTTCAAGAGGTGTTACGTCTTATTGAGGAAGGCTAAAGAGATAAGCCATATCCACATCGTTCAACAACTCCATCCCGCGCTCTGTGAGCAAGGGAAGAAGCAGATAGCGGATTATTTGCTCCTGATTCAAGCCCAAATTCACTTCCACACATATATTGTGCAGGAAAAAAGTGGAATATAGGGGAATATTGATGTCCTCTTGGAAATGATATTGCCGTATTCCCTTTTGAATCAAAGTGTCTAAAATGCTCATGAAAGGGGAGTCGTCATCAGCGAAAAGATTATGTTCCAACTCATAATGGAAAAAAGTAGCTTCAGTATTCCGTATGTTGCGCATCTCCCAAACGAACAAAAGCAGTTCCTCCACCGGATGGTTGCATTCCAAACTCCTTTCACGAAAACGCTCTTGGATAATTGTATGCCAGTATTGACGGGCAATTTCCACCGACTGGGCCTTTCCCTCATAACGGTTGAAAAAGGTTTTGCGGCTGATGCCCATGCCGGCCACAATCTCATCGGTCGTATGGTCGAAACCATTTTTGAGATAATAGTGGAAAATATCGTACGTCTTCTGTTGATTCAATGGTCGTTTCATGGTTGTTTTCTTTAGTTGGATTTTGAAAGATGTTTCACCACTTCGGATTCCACCATGCTGTGGAGGTCAACAGCCTTAACCTGTTTCCCGTCACGCACATAAAGGAATGTGGGGAATTTTCCGTTCACCACTTCAATAGCGGTGAAGGGGTCAATGGTGACATACCGGAAATGGGTGGCACCGCTCTCCTCCTTGAATTTTTGGATGCTCTCATCCTTGCCCCAGATGAAGAATATGACCTTGTTAGTGTCCAAATGGTTGTTTTCGACGATGGAGTTGAGCTTTTTGCCGCTGGTTTTGCAATATTTGCATCCGGCAGCCACATATCCTAAGATATAATTGCCGTCATCAATATCCAAAGATAGTGCAAGGGTATCCTGCATGAATTCCTCAAAACGGGGCTCGTTTATGGATTGCCCGTCGCGGTCAAAAAGATTCCATACGGAGTCCATGGGAAACAGGGCGAAGGGCGCGGCGAAGGCGGCCACGGCTAACACAATCCCCACGGCCTTCCAACCCTTGAACCGGGCCGTTTCCTCTTTCCGTATCAGCAGCATTAACGCCATGGTTATGATGTTCTTGAAGATGGACCAGGTGGGATTCAGTTCCACTAACTCGCCCATACAATGGCAGTTGGCATCTTGCCGGAAAAGGGCCACATAGATCAGAAGGAGGGTGAAACCCACCAGCATGGCCATCGTTGTCCACCAGACGGGTTTGTACAGGATTTTCAAGATGAGGAAGGCTCCAAGCAGCAGTTCAGCCATAATCACCAAGCGGGCTATCACGGTGCATAATAAATAGTTGAACAGATGGAAACTGTAAATGTACAGTTCAAAACTGTCAAGGGAGAGCAATTTCAGAACACCCGTGGTGATGAAGAATGCACCGATCAGCAGACGGACCACGATTTTCAGCACGCGCATCGGTTGCACACGACGGGTGTCATCTTGAGTTTGGTTGTTGTTAATTTCTTCCGTTATGGGTTCTTGGATAATTTCATTCATAGCGTCAGTCAATATCTGGTTCTATTCCTTTGGGGATGGCCCCAATCAGTTTCTTGGTGTAATCCGTCTGCGGATGGTCGCAGATGGCGTCGGCATCATCCATTTCCACGATACGCCCGTTCTGCATGACGGCAATCCGATCCGACATGAAGCGGACCACAGAGAGGTCGTGCGAGATGAAAATGTAAGTGAAGTGGTATTCTTGCTTCAGCTCGTTCAGCAGGTTCAGCACCTGGGCCTGCACAGACACGTCGAGGGCGGAGACCGATTCATCACAGATGATGAAGCGCGGATTGACGGCCAGGGCGCGGGCGATGGAAATACGCTGGCGCTGGCCGCCGGAGAACTCGTGCGGATAACGGTAGAAGTGCGACTCGTTGAGGTTCACCCGTTCCAGCAGGGCGATGGCTTTCGCACGCCGCTCCTTGTCATTGTGACCAATGCCGTGCACCCGCATAGGCTCTATGAGCGCATCGCCAACGGTAAGCCGCTGGTTCAACGATGAATATGGATCTTGTAAGATAATCTGCAATTCTTTGCGCATCCGACGCATATCGGCACTGTTAAGGCTCATCAAGTTGGTGCCGCGGTAATGGACCTCTCCGGAGGTGGCCTCGATCAGCCGGATCATGCAGCGTCCTAAGGTGGTTTTACCGCAGCCGGATTCGCCTACCAGGCCGAGCGTTTCTCCCTCATAAACATCGAAGGTGATGTTCTCCAATGCCTGCACATATTGCCTTCTCTCAAACAACTTCCGTTTGCGCACAGGGTACAGTTTGGAGATATTGCAGACGGAAATCATCGGCTTTTCGGCATACAGTTTCGCATGGAAAGACTGCCGTTCCTCCGTAGACACACACAGTTTATCGAAAGTTTCGCGAATGCCCTCCTGCCTGTGCTGCATGAAGTCATCTACCGTGGGCAGCTGGCGCAGGCGCACACGCATGGAGGGTCTGCACGCCAGAAGACCTTGTGTGTAAGGATGTTTGGGATTTAAAAACAGGTCCCTAACAGAGCCTTCCTCCACAATGTTCCCCTTGTACATCACCAGCACACGGTCGGCGATTTCCGCCACCACGCCTAAGTCATGGGTGATGAACAGGACACTCATGCCGTATTTGGCCTGCAGTTTGCGAATAAGTTCGAGAATGCCTTTCTGGACAGTCACGTCCAAGGCGGTGGTCGGCTCGTCGGCAATCAGCAAGTCGGGCTGGCAGCTCATGGCCATGGCAATCATCACGCGCTGTTTTTGCCCGCCGGAAAGCTCGTGCGGATAAGAGTCGAAAATCTGCTCCGGGCGCGGGAGCATCACCTCCTTGAAGAGCTCGATGACGTGTTGGCGGGCGGCCTCCTTGTCCATACGGGTGTGCAAAAGCATCTGCTCCGTGATCTGCTCGCCACAACGAATGACGGCATTCAGGGAGGTCATCGGCTCTTGGAAAATCATGGCGATTTTGTTGCCCCGGATGTGTTCCATCTCTTTTTCGGTGCAACGCGACAGGTTGACCGTCGTGTCAGGATTGGCGGGGTCGTGGAATAATATTTGCCCGTCGGGATAGCGTGCGATGGAGGCGTTGAGCAGACGCATCACCGACAACGCCGTTACCGACTTGCCCGATCCCGATTCGCCCACCACACCAAGGGTCTCACCCCGTACGATGTGGAACGAAAGCCCATGAAGAATGGGATTCCATTCCTCATCTCGCTTCATCTCCAGCGCCAGATCCGTGATTTCGAGCAGTTTTTCCATAGAAAGCGCAAAAGTACAAAAAACATTTGGTTTGCAACGGACATAAAAAAAACAGGCAGCAAATCTGCTGCCTGCCTGGTGTCTCAGCTGGGATTCGAACCCAGGACCCCATCCTTAAAAGGGATGTGCTCTACCTGCTGAGCTACTGGGACATCCTTTCGCTTTTAGCGGCTGCAAAAGTACGCTTTTTTTATTACACTCTATCCATTCCCAGTAATTTTTTTGGTGTAATATTTTATCTCACTGATAATCATTGTGTTAATTGTAATTTTTAATAAAA